>CACZGY010000082.1:6941-12231 GCA_902780815.1 uncultured Eubacteriales bacterium | reverse complement strand
ATGATTCCAGGATATACGTTTGGAGCGAATCTCAGACCACCCTTGTAAGGTCCGATAGCGCTGTTGAACTGATATCTGTAGCCCTTGTTAACCTGAACTTTACCTTCGTCGTCAACCCAAACAACTCTGAAAGTAACGCCTCTTTCAGGCTCAACGAGTCTCTCGAGAAGTGCGCACTCCTCATACTTAGGATTAGCATCCATTACAGGAGCCAGGGAAGTCAGAACTTCTTCTACAGTCTGGTGGAACTCAAGCTCGCCAGGATTGTTCTTCTTGCACTGTTCGATGACTCTTTCTACATAATTTGCCATTGGTATCACTCTCCTTATATAAAACACTTAGAAGTTGGCTTGGGCATAATACGCCCTATGTCTAAATTTTAACACTACGGCATAAAAAGTCAACTGCAAAGAGCTCTCAAAACGGGCAAAAAAGATAGGGCAGCCGGACCCGATAAGGGGCTGAAATGTGGTAAAATATAATAACTATGCGCAAGACTTTAAACAGTGAACAGAATAAAGCTGTGAGGCAGCTGGATGGTCCGGTCCTGATACTGGCAGGAGCGGGTTCAGGCAAGACAGCGACCATGACGCACCGCATGGCTTACATGATAGAACAGGGTATAGATCCCCACAGCATTCTTGCAGTTACATTTACCAACAAGGCTGCAGGAGAGATGAGAAGCCGTGTGGAAGACCTGGTTGGTGAAGTATACGGCATGTGGATCATGACATTCCATGCCATGTGCCTTCGCATGCTCAGGTATTCTCCTGAAAGGCTTGGATACAAGGCCGGATTTACCGTATATGACGAAACTGACAAGAAGACTCTTGTCAAGAGAATCTGCAAGGAACTCAATATAGATGACAAGGTATCATCTCCGGCGGCGATCATATCGGTTATCAGCAAGTGCAAGGAGAACGAGGAGGGTCCCGAAGAATTCCTGGCGTCTGCCAAAGGACTGCTTTACGAAAAGCATATTTACGATGTTTACAGACGGTATCAGGAAGAGCTGATGAGTGCCAATGCGATGGATTTCGATGACCTTCTGTGGAACGGAGTGAAGCTTCTCGAGCAGAATCCCGATATTCTCGCGTACTATTCAAACCGCTTCAGATACATAATGGTAGACGAGTATCAGGACACCAACTACCTGCAGTACAAGCTCATCAGGATGCTGGCATCGGCTCACGGAAACCTCTGTGTAGTCGGAGATGATGACCAGTGCATATATCAGTGGAGAGGAGCGGATATCCGCAATATCCTTGATTTTGAGAACGATTTCAGGAATGTGCTCACTATAAGACTGGAGCAGAATTACAGATCCGACGGCAACATTCTGAAACTCGCCAATTCGGTCATAAAGAACAACCGGGAAAGAAAGGCAAAGGCTCTCTGGACCGACAGATCTGACGGTGAAAAGATCACATATAAAAGGCTCGAAGATGAGAAGCAGGAAGCCTGGTGGATCGGATCTGAAATAGAGAGGCTCAGGGAGACCGAAGGCTACAGCTATAAAGACTTTGCGATCCTGTACCGCAAAAACGCACAGTCGAGAAGTTTTGAAGAGAAGTTCAGCTTCCGCGGCATCCCGTACAGGGTTCTGGCAGGACTCAGATACTACGACCGCAAAGAGATCAAGGACGTGATGGCGTATCTCCGTCTTATCGAAAACCCTGGCGACAACGTGTCGCTGATGAGGGTGATAAATGAGCCGAAGCGGGGCATAGGCGGCAAGACGCTGGCAGGCATAGAAGAATATTCCAAAGCGTATAACATGACAATGTTCGATGCGCTCTGTGAGAACGAGCTCCTTTCGACATTCGGTCCAAAGCTGAAGGCGTCAGTAAAAGCATTTACAGATATGCTGTCAGATATAAGGCGGGAGCAGGAGAATCTGACTCTTACCGACCTTTATGACAACGTGCTCAACCGTTCCGGATATCTGAAAGCTCTCGAGGATGCAGGCACAGTTGAGGCAGAAAGCCGCATTGAAAATATCATGGAATTCAAATCCGTCATAGCTGAGTTCGAGAAAGGTCTGGCGGACGGGAGTACCCAGGCTCTGCGCGATGAGATAGCGGCAGAGAGACTAGCTCTCATGGGCGAAGACATTCAGGCTGATGAGCAGTCGGAGCTGTCTGCTTTCCTTGAACAGATCACACTCATGGCAGACATAGACAATCACGACGAGGATGAAGATGCAGTGGTTCTGATGACGCTTCATTCCGCAAAGGGACTGGAATTCCCTGTGGTGTTCATGCCGGGAATGGAAAACGGGATGTTCCCGGGACTCGGTGCTTTCGATGAGGAGCACGGCATGGAGGAGGAAAGACGGCTTTGTTACGTGGGCATAACCCGCGCGATGAAGAAACTGTATCTGACGGGAGCTCAGGTGCGCACTGTATACGGACGCACGGACTTCCAGGTGGAGTCTAAGTTCCTCGATGAGATGGACAGAGAGTGCATGGACGGAGATGTCCTTGTGAACGACAAGGTAAAGACCGGTACCGGATTAAGAGGCGAGGGATCCTATCTCGGAGATTACTACTTCGGAGGACGCTCATACGGTACAGCGGACGGATATGCAGGCCAGCCTGCATCAAAGCCGTTCGACAGCCTGTCAGCGGCCAGAAGGCAGACTGCAAACAAGGCAAAAATACATCAGGAATTCGCAAACGGGGATATAGTAAGACATCCTAAGTTCGGCGAAGGCATGATAATAGAACAGGACGATAAAACCATGACGGTAATGTTCGATGACTTCGGGCAGAAGAAGCTCGGAAAAGGTTACGTCAAGATGGAGAAAGTGGAATGACCATCGAAGAAAAGAAAAACCGTATAGATTTTCTGACGGAAAAGCTCAATGAGGCTTCGCGCGCTTATTATACTGACGGCGTCGAGATGATGACGAATTACGAGTACGACGCAATGTATGATGAGCTCCTCGCGCTTGAGGATGAGACCGGCTACATCAGGGACGACAGTCCGTCGATCAATGTCGGATACGAGACCGCCGCCGGGCTCCCGAAGATAGTACATGAGAAGAAGATGCTCTCACTGAACAAGACCAAGGACAGGGACGAGCTGAAGGCCTGGCTCGGAGATCAGAAAGGTCTGCTCTCCTGGAAGCTGGATGGCCTTACTGTAGGTATAACTTATGAGAACGGAAGACTTGTCCAGGGCGTTACAAGGGGCAATGGCACAGAAGGTGAGCTTATTACAGCCAATGTGCTTGCGTGCCGCAATGTACCAAAGAGCATCCCGCATAAGGGACGTGTGATGGTCCGCGGTGAAGCCGTTATCAGGTACTCGGATTTCGAGAAGATAAATGAGGCGATCGAGGATGCGGATGCAAAATATAAGAACCCGCGCAATCTGTGCAGCGGAAGCATCCGCCAGCTGGATCCGAAGATAACAGCTGAGAGGAGTGTAAACTTCTATGCTTTTTCGCTGACGCAGTGCGAAGGCATTGAGTTCAGCACAAGGCATGAGAAAATGGACTGGATGAAATCGCAGGGATTTGAGTCTGTTGATTATGTAATTGTCGACAAAGAAAACCTTATCGACACTATTGACAGATACGAAGCAGCCATCCCGGACTTTGACATACCGTCTGACGGGCTTGTTCTGACCATGGATGATCTCGCATATGCGGCAACTCTGGGAGAGACAGCGAAGTTCCCTAAGGACTCTATCGCGTTTAAATGGCGCGATCAGCAGGCCGAGACCGTGCTCCGCGAGATAGAGTGGAGTCCTTCACGCACCGGACTGCTGAATCCTGTGGCAATATTCGATCCGGTCGAGCTCGAGGGGACAACAGTGTCACGCGCATCGGTCCACAATATCAATATAATGGAGGACCTTGAGCTCGGAATAGGGGACACCATTCAGGTCTACAAGGCCAACATGATAATCCCGCAGATTGCAGGCAACCTCACAAGAAGCGGAAACATGGTGATTCCGGATGTCTGCCCTGTATGCGGCGGACCGACTCTGATAAATGATGATGAAGGCACGAAAACCCTTAATTGTGTAAATCCGGACTGTCTGGCTAAGCACGTAAAGAAATTCTCACATTTCGTTTCAAGGGATGCCATGAATATAGAAGGCCTTTCAGAATCAGGGCTTCTGAAGCTGATAGGGGTTGGCGCGCTAAAAAGTTTTGCCGATCTGTTCAGGCTTGAAAAACATAAAAGTGATATTATTGGTATGGAAGGTTTCGGCGCAAAGTCGTATGATAACCTTATAGATTCTGCAGAAAGAGCATCACACACCACACCGGCGAGGCTGCTTTACGGACTCGGAGTGCCGGGAATAGGAGTAGCGACCTCGAATCTGATCTCGCGTTCCTGCCGCAATAAATGGAGCGAAATACAGAGTCTCGATGAAGAGGCGCTGACGGACATAGACGGAGTAGGCTCCGTCATGGCACGCGATTATGTGAGCTTTTTTGCCGATGAAGACAATAAAGCGGCAATAGAGGATCTGCTGGGAATGCTTTCGATAGATGAGAGCTATGAGGCAGCAGGCACGAGCCTTGAAGGAAAGACTTTTGTCATAACAGGAAGCCTTGAGCACTATGCAAACCGTAAGGATCTGAAGGCCGAAATAGAAGCCGAAGGAGGCAAGGTCGCCGGCTCGGTATCAGCTAAAACGGATTATCTCATAACAAATGATCCCGGCTCCGGCTCCTCCAAGAATAAGAAAGCCCGGGAACTGGGCGTGGCAATTATCACAGAGGATGAGATAATAGAGATGCTGTCCGAAGGAGCATGACAGAGGACAGCTTCAGACAAGAACCAGGAAAGGAGGACGGACCAATGGAGAATGTAAACATGGTCCCTGACATGGATCAGGCATATGAGGATTCTTTTTACAAAATAATCGAACTCCTTGAAACAAAAAAATACTTCCATGCCAGAGACGAACTCCTTAAGCATAATGAAGTCGAAATAGCTGAGATGCTTGTAGACATCAGGAGAGAATTCGACCTGAAAACAATGGTCGTTCTCTTTAGAGCGCTTCCGAAGGATATCAGCGTTGATGTATTTGCAGAGCTGAGTGTAGAGGATCAGGTAGATATCATAAACATCATAACCGATCCCGAAATCAGATACATACTCGACGAGCTCGACTTCGATGATATGATCGACGTCCTTGAAGAGCTGCCGTCGAACATTGTTGATAAGATACTCGACAAAACTCCTAAAAGCGAAAGGCGCCTTATCAATACGTTCCTGAAATACAAGGAAGACAGCGCCGGCGCTCTGATGACGCCGGAGTACAT
>CACZGY010000082.1:0-6912 GCA_902780815.1 uncultured Eubacteriales bacterium | reverse complement strand
GTAGGACTCGACTCAGAGACGATATATACATGCTACGTGGTCGACAGCGGACGAAAGCTCATCGGCGTAGTATCACTCAAGTCTCTGGTCATTTCACCGGATACGATGAAGGTATCCGACCTCATGCATGACGACCCGGTAGTTGCTCATGTAGATGACGACCAGGAGGAAGTATCCGAACTGTTCACCAGATACGGATATCTGGCAATTCCGGTAGTAGACAATGAATTCAGATTAGTCGGTATCGTTACCGTCGACGACATCCTGGAAGTCATCGAAGAAGAGACGACCGAGGATATCGAGCGTATGGGCGGAGTCATCGACACGTCGGACAGGGAGTACCTCGACCGGTCCGTCTGGCAGCACGTAAAGGCGAGGCTGCCGTGGCTGTTTCTGCTCATGTGCTCATACTTCGTAACGGGAGGTATCCTGGCAAGGTTTGAGGATGCGATGTCGGCTGTTATAGCCCTGGTAATCTACATGCCTATGCTGATGGGTACCGGAGGTAACTCAGGTTCACAGTCATCAACACTGGTCATCCGCGGTATGGCAACCGGTGAGCTCGAACTTGGAGACTTCATCAAGGTAATGTGGAAGGAAATCAGAGTCGGTGTCATAGTCGGTATCTGCCTGAGTATTCTGAACTACTTCAGGATAGTGTATCTTGATCACAATCCGCCTCTTGTAGCGATCACTGTATGTGTATCCATGATACTCATAGTCATCATCGCAAAACTGATCGGATCGATGCTGCCTATGGTGGCAAAGAAAATCGGCATCGACCCTGCGCTGATGGCGGGACCTATGATGGCATCGATCACCGACATGATCTCACTTTGCACATATTTCATAATGGCGGGACTGTTCCTGCACATATGATGTAAGTAACTGATAAGAATGAATGCTGTTGCCCGCATCAAGGCAGCAGCATTTTGCATAATTACAGACGAGAAAAGAAGAAACAATGATAGCAGCAGCAGGTCACAAACCGGACATTCATGAGCTCACGGTACTTGCGAAAGAAGCAGGTTTTACTTATGCTGCTCCTCTGGCGATGGATGCGCTTGAGTTCAGAGAAGAAGTCAGGAGCATGTGCGCTGGGGACCGGTGTAAGAGTTATGGAAAAAGCTGGAGCTGTCCGCCTGCTGTAGGGAGCGTAAAAAGGGCGAAAGAGCGTGCGGAGGCTTATCACCGCGGAATAATAGTTCAGACTGCCGGGACTCTCGCTGACAGTTTCGACATGGACGGGACTGCTGAAATAATGCAGAAGCATAAAAAGACTTTTGATACGTTAATCAGGCAGGTAAGACATTTTTATCCGGACTGCCTGCCTATGGGTGCAGGCACATGCAGACTATGCCGGTCGTGCACTTATCCGGACAGACCTTGCAGGCATCCTGAGAGAATGGTTTCGTCAATGGAGGCATACGGACTCCTTGTAAGCGATGTAGCCATCAGATCTGGACTGAAGTATAACTATGGCGAAAACACGATGTGCTTCACATCGTGCGTGCTGATCGACTGAAAGGGTATTTCATATGACAGCAAAAGAGATTTTTCTTGAATTACTGAAACCGGATGGAAAACCGGAGAGACAGCTGGTGCAGTACGAAGCGCTTCAGATGGCACTTGGCGATCCTATCGGGAGATATTTGCATGAGGGGAGAATGCCGGGAGCGACTATTACGGACCGCTGGGGTACGGTGATAGAGTGGCCTGCCGATGCACCGGGATCAATGCCTCTTGTAACTGAAGAAAACAAAGTAATAAAGGATATCACCAGATGGCGTGAGTACGCGCATGCGCCGGAGTTCATTTCCCACAGCAGTGACGCTGAAGACTGGGAGAGATTCCGCGCGAAAGTCAGGGAACGCGCCGGTGATGAGCGCCTTGTGGCAGGATTTATGGGCACCGGTATTTTTGAGCAGTGTCATTTTCTGATGCCTTTCCAGGATGTGCTCACTAATCTCTATGATCATCCGAAGGAGATGCATGAGCTCATTGATTACATAACTGAATACAGGATCACATATGTAAAACATCTGATAGAGAATCTGAAGCCTGATGTGATTTTTTCACATGATGACTGGGGCACCAAGGATGCGCTTTTCATGAAGCCTGATATGTGGCGCGAGTTCTTCAAGGAACCTTACCGCAGATTCTATGGATATATAAGGGAGCAGGGTGTTATAGCAATACACCATGCTGATTCCTATCTGGCTCCTATTGTCGAAGACATGGCGGAGATAGGTATACAGGTCTGGCAGGGGGTTCTTCCGGAGAACGACATACCGGCTCTGCAGCAGAGACTTAAAGGCCGCATGGTGCTGATGGGCGGCATTGGCGCCGCAATCGACAGAGAAGATGCCGGAGAGGAAGAGGTGCGCAGGTATGTGCACGATGCTCTTCATGAATACTGCCCGGGCGGACATTTCATACCTTCGATAACATACGGAATAGCGGGGACCGTGTATAAGCACGTGGATCCGTGGATAGATGACGAGATAAGAAAATACAATGAAGGGATCCACCTGCCGAGATATACATCTGTGTCAACAGGGAGAAAGAATCCTGTCAGGATTTCGCTTGCTGGTGAAGGCGTTGGCGTTGCGGCTGCGAAGACGGCTGAAAAAACCGTGGAAACAAAAGGCAGGACCGTGTTTGACGAGATATCCGAGGCTCTGCAGGAAGGGGCGGTCAGCGCTACTGTTGATGCGGTAAAGGCTGCTCTGGATCAGAATGTGGATGCTCAGACTATACTGACTGATGGCCTGGTACGAGGCATGAACGAACTGGGTGAGGACTTCTCACTTGGAGAGGTGTTTGTGCCTGAGATGCTCAGGGCTGCAAACTGCATGTCTGCGGCGACGGAAATACTCAAGCCGTTGCTTGCGGGCGGAGCAGGAAGCGCTGCGGCAGGCAGGGTCTGCCTTGGAACGGTCAGAGGCGATCTTCATGACATAGGCAAGAACCTGGTGAAGATCATGATGGAAGGCAGCGGGCTCGAAGTCATTGACCTGGGATGCGATGTCAGCGCTGAAGATTTTATACAGGCTGCAATTGACAGCGAATGCGACATTATCGCTTGTTCAACTTTGCTGACTACGAGCATGAGTGAGATAGACCGCGTGGTAAAGCTGGCTGAAGAGCGGAATATAAGAGACAAGGTCAAGATACTGATTGGCGGCGCGCCTGTTACGCAGGAATTCTGCGAACAGACCGGCGCAGACATGTATACGCCGGACGCGGCGGCCGCCGCGCGCGCCGCAATCCAGATGCTGTCCTGAAAACGAGAAACCAGAGGAAAAGATATGGAACTATACTTCCCGCTTATACTTGACGGAGCAAACGGAACAGAACTTCAGAAGAGGGGCTATGACGGCAGCAAGTGCACCGAGGCCTGGGTCCTTGATCATCCCGAAGTAATGAAAAAGCTGCAGGAGGAATACATTGAAGCCGGCAGTGATATAGTTTATGCGCCTACATTCGGAGCCAACCGCGTGAAGCTCGAGGAAAACGGCTTTTTCAATATGGTAAAGGACTTCAACAAACGCCTTGTTGAGATATCTAAAGATGCTGCGGCAGGAAAGGCTCTTGTAGCAGGTGATATCGCTACAAGCGGCAAGTTCCTTGCGCCGCTTGGAGATATATCGTTCAGCGAGCTTTACGATCTGTATCATGAACAGGCTGAGGCTATGGAAGAAGCCGGAGTGGATATGTTCGTGATAGAGACCATCATGACAGTGCCTGATGCCCGTGCTGCCCTGCTAGCAGTAAAGGATGTGAGCGACAAGCCTGTACTCGTTTCATTCACATGCGACGAGAACGGCCGCACACTTACAGGGTCAGACGTAAGGGCAGCTCTTGTAATAATGCAGAGCATGGGCATAGATGCCTTCGGGCTCAACTGCAGCACAGGTCCTGAGGAGATGCTTGAACAGGCAAAACGTCTGCGGGATCTCGCTGAGGTGCCTGTCGCCATAAAGCCAAATGCGGGGCTCCCTAAGACCGTAAACGGAGAAACAGTATATGACTGTTCTCCGGATGAATTCGTAAAGCATACAAAAGAGTTCATTGAACTCGGAGCAGGTCTCTTCGGAGGTTGCTGCGGCACGGGACCGGAACACATCGCTAAGATAGCTCCTGAGCTGAAAGGCTTCGAATTCAGAAAGCCGGATCCTCAGTACAAAGATAATATCGTCTGTGCAACTGAAAAGGATGTGTTCATACTCGAGCCCGGAATCGAGGCAGGTGCTGTCATCGGATGCAGTCCTGACCTTGAGGAACAGATAAGAAAAGCAAACAAAAGCGACTCTCAGATCATAACAATAAGAATAAGCTGCGATTCTGATATAGATGAGTTTGAATCAGCTCAGTATGCGATCCGTAAGCCTCTGTGCATAGTGTGCGATGACGTTAAGCTTCTTGACGAAGCCCTTGCTCTTTATCAGGGCAGAGCGATCTATGCCGGAAGTCTGTCCGATGAAGCACTTGCTCCTTTGGTGCGCAGATACGGTCTCATTATCTGATTGGAGAATCAATGAGTGAAAGAAATGTAATTCTCGTAGTAAGTTTCGGGACTGCTTCAGCTGAAAGCCGCAGGCTGAATATAGATGCTGTAGAACAGGCAATATGTGAAGCAGCAGGAGAAAGCTGGAGCATTCAAAGGTGTTTCACTTCCCGGACCATTATCAACATAATAGCAAAGAAGGAAGGTATAAAAACCTACAGCATTGCTGAGGCGCTGGAGAAAGCAGCGGCTGAAGGTGTAAAGAATCTGGTCGTTCAGCCTACCCACCTGATGAAAGGCCTTGAATACGATAAACTCGTCAGTGTTCTGGCGGATTATTCGGACTCGTTCGTAAAGACCTCGGTTGGTGATCCGCTTCTTACATCTGAAGGTGATTTTGACAGAGTCGCGGATGCTCTGATCGATGCTTCAGCCGTTTATGAAGACGGCAGTACAGCACTGGTATTCATGGGGCATGGAACTGAAGCGGCTGCAAACAGCATCTATGATAAAATGCAGAGCGTGCTGAACAGTAAAGGCAAGGCTGATTATTTCGTAGGAACAGTTGAAGCTGAGCCGTCGCTTGATGATGTGATCAGAGCTGTCGGTGCTGGTAATTATAAAAGAGTTGTTCTGAGACCGCTGATGCTTGTCGCGGGAAATCATGCTGTAAAGGATATGTCTTCTGCTGATGATCCTGATTCGTGGTACTCGCGTTTTACTGATGAAGGATATGAAACAGTATGCATTATAGAAGGTCTCGGGCAGCTGCCTGCCATAAGGGACATATATGCAGATCATATTCATAGAGCAATCGCATATTTAGACAATTAGCTATAGAGTATTTCAATACTGCTATTGATGTAGATACATTAAAGCTGCAACGGTGTTACAATGTTTTAGCACTGCAAAACATTTTTATTAATATGAAGTGCCGGTGCCCCGTTATCAGGCGGGGAGAATAGGGAATCAGGTGAGAATCCTGCGCGATCCCGTCACTGTGATAGAGCGTATCGGTCCATTATGTCACTGGGCAGTTTAAAAGCCCGGGAAGGCGGACTGATATGATAAGTTCTTCAGCCAGAAGACCTGCCGGTACTTAAGTACAGGAGACTGTCAGCATACAGCCTGCAGTGCCATGGGCTGTGCGGACGGTTTCCCGATCACGTGGAATTGGTCGTACAGTATGAAAGGAGCTAAAGCTCCCTGTTTCTGTCGCCCTTTTTACCGTGAGTAAAAAGAGGCTTTTTTAATGAGAAAGCCGGAAATATTCATAGTTGAAAAGGAGAATACCGACATGAAGAAAAAGTTATTGGTTTTGATGCTGGGACTCGCTATGATCCTCTCGTTCTCGCTTCTGGCAGGCTGCGGAAGCAATGAGGAAGCAGCGCCTGAAGAAGAAGCTGCAGATCCTGTCGCAGAATGCGCGGCTCTGATCGATGCAATCTATGTTCAGGAGTACACAGATGATACCTATGCTCAGTGCGAGGCCGCAAAGGCAGCATGGGATGCTCTGACGGACGAACAGAAGGAGCAGGTTGAAGGCGAAGAAGCAAGCCCTGACTACTTCGGAAGAGACACCGGAGATGCCTCGAAAGACGATCCGCTCAATCAGGATGACATAGGAGAAAACGAACTTCTCGTTGTAAGCTTCGGAACATCTTTCAATGACAGCCGTGCAGAGGATATCGGCGGTATCGAGAAAGCGCTGCAGGAGGCAAATCCTGACTGGTCAGTCAGAAGAGCATTCACAGCACAGATCATTATTAATCACATATATGCCCGTGACGGCGAGAAGATAGACAACGTTGATCAGGCTCTGCAGAGAGCTGTAGACAACGGAGTCAAGAACCTTGTTGTTCAGCCTACCCACAAGAACCTTGTTGTTCAGCCTACCCACCTGATGCATGGCGCGGAGTACGATGAACTGATCGGTACGCTTGACGGCTATAAGGACAAATTCGAAACAGTCAAGGTCGCTGAACCGCTTCTCGGAACAGTAGGCGAGGACGCAACTGTAGTCAATGCTGACAAGGAAGCAGTTGCAAAGGCTGTAGTTGCGCAGGCTGTTTCAGAAGCAGGATTCGATTCTCTTGATGCAGCAGCTGCAGACGGCACTGCATTCGTACTGCTGGGACATGGCACTTCCCACCAGGCCGCTGTCACATACGACCAGATGCAGGAGCAGATGAAGCAGCTCGGATACAACAACGTATTTGTAGGTACGGTAGAGGGAAAGCCTGAAGACACAGCATTCCCTGCAGTCAAGAAGGCCCTTGAAGATGCCGGATACTCAAAGGTGGTCCTCAGACCTCTGATGGTAGTTGCAGGCGACCACGCCAACAACGACATGGCGGGCGATGAGGAAGGCTCCTGGTACTATGGATTCGTCAATGGCGGCG
>CACZGY010000081.1 GCA_902780815.1 uncultured Eubacteriales bacterium | reverse complement strand
GGAAGAACCAGAAAAGGACAATGGTGACGAGCTTTTTGAGGAACCCTCGGACGATCTGTTCGAGGTAAAAGTAACACCGGATATCGATGAGCTCTTTGACGGACTGACTCCGGCAAGCATGATGTTTGAGCCTGAGTACGAGCCTGAATTTGAGGCTGAAGCGGCTGAGGAAGAGCCGGTATTCGAAGAGGAAGAAGCAGACGAGTTTGAATTCGAGCCTGAGATAACTCCGGATATTGATGAACTCTTTGCGGGACTGACACCTGCATGCGCACCTGCTGAACCTGAATTCGTTGAAGAGACTGTTGAAGAGGTATTCGAAGAGCCTGCTGAGGCTGAAGAGCCTGAAGAGGCAGAACCTGTTGTCGAAGAAGCTGCTGAGGATGCTGCGGAAGAAGAATCTGTAGAAGACATCTATCTGCAGGATATGGAACCTTTTGAGAGAGCTCCGAGAGAGTTCCATGAGGAGCCGGAAGAGCTTGAGGAAGTGGAAGAAGAGGTTGAAGAAGTGTACGAAGAACCTGTTCGCGACGAGGCGGTTGCAAAGGAAGCTGTCGAAGAGCCTGTTGAAGAAACTGTGGAAGAACCGGCAGTAGAAGAAGTGCCGGAAGTCAAGGCAACTGATGCGCTTTCGCTTGAGGAACTCGAGAGAGATCTGTTTGGAGCAACTCCTGCTGAAGAAACAGAAGCAGAAGAAACAAAAAAGATAGATAAGTTCTACACACTCTATCGCAAGAATGAGGAGTTCCAGAGACTGCTCGATGAAGAGTATGAGAGACTTAAACACGGCGGCGGACTGACAGAAGAAGAAAAAGCGGCTGTTGATGCTGTTCCTAAAATGGCAGATGTCGAAGCTGCTAAGGCTAAGGCGGCTGCCGCTCCTGTTGCTGCTGCAGTTGGCGCTGTCGCTGCTGAGACAGTTCCTGTAGAGAACAAAAAGGCATACAGACAGGTAGAGGATGAGACCATCTACATGTCAAAGGAGGAGCTTGATGCAAAGCTTAAGGCTGAAGCCGCTGCTATTGCTGCAGCGAAGGCTCCTGTGGAAGTGCCTGATGACAAGACTGCAAAGAAAAAAGAAGAGAAGAAGGCTAAGAAAAAAGTCGAAGTAGAGTACGAAGACGTTGAATCCGGAAGCAAGTTCCTGACAGTTCTTGCTGTGATCATCGCACTCATTCTCATCGTTCTGCTCGCAGTGATACTGATCCTCCAGATCGCACCTGACAGCGGTATTGCGACATGGATCGATTCACTCATTGAGAACATAACATCGAGATTCGGAGCAACAGAGCCATTCATAGGACAATTTCTGCTTTAGGCAGCAAGTAAAATCATAACAACACTTGCAGCGGCAGCCAGACGCTGTCGCTGCACTTATTTTCACCAATGCATCATGCAGGGAGGAAAAATCATTGGCAGAATTTACTGATGGAAAAAAGCCAAAAAGGCAAAAAAAGCAAAGAAAAGCAGATCCGGAATCCCGCGAAAGGCGCAGCAGAGGACGCAAGGGCTTTTCACTGGCTATTATGCTCATTGCCCTTGTGCTGGCATTTTTAGTCATGACTGTCGGATTCATTACCGACTGGATGTGGTTCAAGGATCTCGGATATACGAGCGTATTCTGGAAGAGGCTGTTAACACAGCTCGAGCTCGGAGTTCCGGTGTTCGTGGTGGTCACACTGCTTGCAAGATTCTATCTCAGGACCCTCAAAAACGGGTACTTCAAGAAGATCGAATCGCATGAGATCCCGAATCTCAAGAGAATCAATTCTACTTCGTGGATACTCTCTCTGATTTTCGGTCTCGGTGTAGGCATGTACACATCCACGGGAACATGGCTTACATTCCTGAAGTCAAAATATTCAACTGACTTCGGATTGAAAGACCCGCTGTTCAACCTTGATATAGGATTCTACATCTTTAATCTCGACTGGCTCGATAAGGTAAATGAGATCATTCTCGTTTCTGTAATCGGTCTGGTCGTAGTGACAGTGGTCTATTATATGTTCCTGCTTTCGGTCAGAACTCCTGACATCTTTGATCATGAAGAAGAGTTCCCTCCGGAACCGGAATTCGAAGAGGAGGAAGAGGACGCAGAGCCAAAGGTCATTTACCGTACTCCTATTGACCACTCAGTGATCGGCAGGATGGGAAGAGCCGGAAAAAAGGCTGTAGAAGCAGCGTTCGACCCTAACAGAAAGAAGAAGAGAGGTCACAAGACTGACATCAATGACAACAATGTTGAGAACCTGATGAACATC
The DNA here is from genome assembly GCA_902780815.1 of uncultured Eubacteriales bacterium. Lineage (GTDB taxonomy): Bacteria > Bacillota > Clostridia > Peptostreptococcales > Anaerovoracaceae > Crickella. The sequence goes on along the minus strand of CACZGY010000081.1, from coordinate 9,868 downwards.
GCCAGCGGCAAGCTCATCATTCTTGGCGTTATTTTCTACCTGATGCTCGCAGTTGACTTCTTCCTTAGGCAGTTTGAGCTGCTGCACACTCACACAGGCGCAGTTTACGGCGCAGGATTCGTAGACGTCAACATCACTCTTTGGGTATACCGCATTATCATAGTACTCTGCCTTGTCGGAGCTGTGACTCTGGCGATCCACATCAAAAAGGGTGAGATCACAAAGCTGCTCAAGATGCCTGTGATCATGGTGCTTGTTTTTGCTGTTGGAATCGGAGCCGGAAGACTCGTACAGTCACTCATCGTAAGCCCGGACGAAATCAACAAAGAGTCCAAGTACCTCGAAAACAATATCGAATACACAAGGCACGCGTACGGCATCGACAATGTCAGAGTCGCGAATTTTGCCGCGGATGACTCGCTGACTGCCGATACGATAAAAGAGAACGATGAGACTATCGGAAATATCCGTATAAACGATTATAGCCCGGTAGAAGATTTCTACAATCAGACTCAGAGTATCCGTCAGTACTACAGATTCAACGACGTAGACATTGACAGGTATAATATCAACGGTGTGATCACCCAGACCTACCTGTCGGCAAGAGAAATAGATGAGGAAAAGATCTCAAATACATGGATCAACAAGCACCTCAAATACACGCACGGCTACGGAGCTGCTGTATCGATGGTAGATACAGTAACCGCGTCAGGTCAGCCTGATGTTATCGAAGGAAACATCCCGCCTGAAACAAACGTTAAAGAGATCGAGATCGACAGGCCTGAGATCTACTTCGGTGAGCTTTCGAAAGACTATGTGATCGTGAACACAAAGGAAGCTGAATTCGACTATCCTGATGGAAGCGAAAACAAATACACCGAGTATGAGGGCAATACGGGCATAAAGCTGAACTTCCTGAACAGGATACTGTTTGCTCTGAGAGAGGGTAATGTCAACATTCTCGTTTCCTCGAACATCACTTCTCAGTCAAAGATCCTGTTTGTCAGAGACGTGGTCCACAGAGTTGAGAAGATCATGCCTTATCTTGCGTATGAGGAAGATCCGTACATGACTATTGTTGACGGAAAGCTCTACTGGATTCTTGATGCGTATACAACAAGCAGTAAGTATCCTTACTCTGAGCCATATAACAGCGACCCGAACGCGATCAATCCTACAAACTACATCAGAAACTCCATCAAGGTAGTGGTCAACGCATACGATGGAAGCACAGACTTCTATATCGTTGATGAAGAGGATCCGATCGCTAAGACATATCAGAAGATATATCCGAAGCTGTTCAAATCGTACAGCGAGATCTCCGATGAGCTGAAGACTCATCTGAGATACCCGAACGCGATGTTCAAGATCCAGGCATACGTATACTCCAAGTACCACATGGACGAGGTCAAAGTCTTCTATCAGAAGGAGGACCTCTGGGATATCGCTCATCAGATTTATGGTACAGAAGATACCGAAATGGATCCGAGCTACTATGTATTCAACCTGCCTGATACTGAGGAAGGCGCCGAGTTCATCAACATGGTGCCGTTTACACCGAAGTCGAAGCAGAACATGACCGCGATCATGATGGGACGCAACGATGGAGACAATTACGGACAGCTGATCGTATACACGATGCCGAAGAACAAGACCATCTACGGTCCGATGCAGATAGAGGCCCAGATCGACCAGAACACCGAGATCTCCAAAGAGTTCTCGCTGTGGAAACAGTCCGGATCGAGTTACAAGAGAGGAGACCTCTTCGTAATACCTATCGGAACATCGCTCCTGTATGTTGAACCGGTATATCTCGAGGCTACCAACCAGGCTATCCCTGAAGTCAAGAGAGTAATCGTGGCATATCAGGACAAGATCGCCTATGAGCCTACGCTCGGCGAGGCATTGCTTAACCTGTTCGGCGGAGACGCCGGCGACAGCGGCAAGAACATAGATGGCCTTGACGGCGGAGATGCAAATGACGATGTAACGTCGCTCATCAAGAAGGCGCAGAACGCATATGACAAGGCGATCGAATGCCAGAAGAACGGCGACTGGGAAGGCTACGGCAAGTATATCAGGCAGCTTGAGAATTACCTGACCAAACTTGCTAACGAGAGCGGCACAGCACAGGCTGCCGCGCCTGCAGAAGAGCCTGCTGCTGAGACTGAGGATGAAGCAGCATAACCATATTGAAAGGGTTTAGAGATGATCGATTTTGATCTGAATAGAATGTTGTTTACACTGACTCCGGACGAGCACGACGAAGAGACTGTCCGGAGTCGTCTCATGGCGCACCCTGAAGTGAAATTTGTTTCCTTCACGGGCGTTGATATGGGAAATCACAGCACTGACGAAAAGATTCCTGTAGCGCTGTTCATGGATGACATGGTAAAGATGCTCGAAAACGGGGTGCAGACAGACGGTTCGTCAGTAGCTCTCCCGACTATAGCAGATCTCTCGAATGCGAGAGTCGATATCGTTCCTGATCCTGACGTTAACTGGTTTGTCGAATACAACTTCGGAAACAGAGATTACGAGACAGGGCTTCCGACAGGAACACTCAGGATCCCGTCATACCTGCGCCACAATGGCGATACCATGGTAGGATCCAGAATCTACCTGAAAGAGTCTGTAGACAGATTCATCGAGGGTCTGCATAAGGCGCTCGAGGATAATCCGTATGTTTTTGAGCATATTGGCGGAGTGGGCAGCATCGATGAGATCGATGAGCTTCTGCTGACCAATGCTACTGAGCTTGAATTCTGGGTGAAGACTCCTGATGACAGGGCAGACAGAGATCAGCTCTCTATTGCACAGGAACTCAAGGAACAGTACTGGCAGCGGGTTACAGGACCTGTCGCTGCAGCTCTTGAGCAGACGCTGGAAATACTCGATTATTACGGATTCGGTGTTGAGATGGGGCATAAAGAGGTAGGCGGAGTTAAGGCCAAAATGGGCAATTCCGGCAACTTCGACCACATCATGGAGCAGCTCGAGATCGACTGGAAGTATTCGACACCTATGCAGGCAGCCGACAACGAGGCTCAGATAAAGCATATAATCAGAGACGTTTTCCGCGTGAACGGGCTTGATGTGACATTCCTGGCGAAGCCTATCCACGGAGTTGCGGGATCCGGAGAACATACACACTTCGGCGTGGCTGCAAGGCTTAAGGACGGAAGAGTAGTTAATCTGTTTGAGCCTGAATGCCGGGAAAAGGACTTCATGAGTCCGGTCGGATACGGAGCTCTGATGGGTATACTTCGCAACTACGAAAAGCTCTATCCGATCATCGCGCCTGAGCATGATTCGTTCCAGAGACTCAAACCGGGCTATGAAGCTCCGGTATGTATCGTTACTTCGCTTGGTGTAGATCATCGTTCCAGAGACTCAAACCGGGCTATGAAGCTCCGGTATGTATCGTTACTTCGCTTGGTGTAGATCACAAGACTCCGTCACGTAACAGGACAGTGCTGATCGGACTTGTAAGAGACCTGAAAAATCCGCTTTCCACAAGGTTTGAGCTCAGGTCGCCAAACCCGCATACGAATACGTATCTGATTATAGGAGCCGGCTATCTGACTATGCTTGAAGGCATTAATACTGTGCTGGCAGCGGGCAAGACACCTCGCGAACTCGAGGCCTCGATAAGCAAAAAGTACGGTGAGGAAGACTTCTATCTGGAGAAGTACCGTGAGTACAGGGCGGAGCGGAATATCTATACGGAGTTCACTCCGGAAGAGAGAGAGCGGCTGTTTGGAAAGGCTCCGGGAAATGTGTGGCAGAGCTTCCAGAACTGGGGCAACGGATACTTCGATCCTGAGGAAGTCAGCCTCATCACGGGCGGAAATCCGACCATGGCAATGACTCTCAGATCGTACCGCGAGCAGATGATCTATAAGTGGACGATGGAATACCATGAAAGGTATATCGGGAACACTATGGACTTTCTCAGGAGCTGCGTAAAACTGCATGAGGACGAAACGAATGAATACGACGTTACGAACTGGAGCAGGTGCGCGGAGCTCAAGGCTCTGATCGGACACGAAGTAAAGGGCAGAGACTCCCTGCTGATGCAGGCGAGGATCGCTATTGATAATAATGATTTCGCCGGCCTCAGCAGGCTCGAGCTTGAGATAGAAGAGAAGCTCGAGGAGCTCCGCGAGGTATACGCGAAATACAGAAGAAATATTTTATAACTATAAAGAGGAAAAACAATGCTGGATATCAAAAGGATCAGAGAAGATTTTGAAGGCGTAAAGGCCGGTGTGGAAAGACGCGGCAAGGGTGACTTCGGATTTGACAGAATCAGGGAACTTGACGTAAAGAGGAGAGGGCTGCTTGCTGAAGTTGAATCGCTCAAGAACAAGCAGAACGTGACATCACGCGAGGTGCCTAAGCTTAAAAAAGAGGGAAAGGATGTATCAGAGCTGTTCAAAGAGATGAAGCAGCTTTCAAACCGCATCAAGGAGCTGGATGCCGAAGTAGGTGAAGTAGAAGCCGAACTCAGGAACGTGCTTTTAGGGATCCCTAATGTCCCTAACAAGGACGTACAGGAAGGCCTTGATGATACTGCTAACGTAGAGCTCCGCAAAGTGGGAGAGCCTCGCGAATTCGGCTTTGAAGCAAAAGCTCACTGGGACATCGGTGAAGCACTCGATATTCTCGACTTTGAAAGAGCGGGTAAGCTCTCCGGTGCAAGATTCACAGTATATAAGGGCCTTGGTGCAAAGCTCGAAAGAGCGGTCATCAACTTTATGCTCGACCTCCACACAGAAGAGCAGGGTTACACTGAGATCCTTCCGCCGTTCATGGTAAACCGTGAATCGATGACAGGAACAGGCCAGCTTCCGAAGTTTGAAGACGATATGTTCTACCTGCCGGCAAAGGACTTCTTCCTTATTCCTACAGCGGAAGTACCGGTCACGAATCTCAGGGCCAAAGAGATCATCCCGATGGAAGAACTGCCTGTTTACTATACAGCTTACACACCTTGCTTCCGTAAGGAAGCCGGGTCGGCAGGAAGGGATACCAGAGGCCTTATCCGCCAGCATCAGTTCAATAAGGTGGAAATGGTGAAGTTCACGACCCCGGAGACATCATACGAAGAGCTCGAGAAACTGACAAATGATGCAGAGGAAGTGCTTAAGAGACTCGGTATACCGTACAGAGTCGTAAGGCTCTCAACAGGCGATCTCGGATTCAGCTCTGCCATGACATATGACATCGAGGTCTGGATGCCTAGCTACGGCAGATACGTTGAGATATCCAGCTGCTCTGACTTCGAGGATTTCCAGGCAAGACGCGCCAACATCCGCTTCAAGAGAGACAAGGATACAAAACCTGAATTCGTTCACACTCTGAACGGATCCGGCCTCGCAGTAGGCCGCACGGTAGCAGCCATCCTCGAAAACTTCCAGCAGGAGGACGGCAGTGTGGTGATCCCTGAAGTTCTCAGACCGTATATGGGCGGACGTGAAGTAATCAAATAGTTCAGGCAAACGAAAACCGGCTTGATGCCGGTTTTTTATTATTGTATTAATATCCGGTTCCTACTTTTATGAGGCCTTCATCATCGACTCCCGTGATGGTTTCGCCGGACTCAAGAATCGCTGAGATGTGGCTTATGACCTCCATTGAAAGGATCTCTCCCGGGCAGGCGATAGGTGTGCCCGGAGGATATGTGACAATTGGATCGTATAGTACCCTGCCAACGGCTTCGTAGAGAGGAACATATTCACCCTCTACAGGTACATTGGCGTATTCCAGCACTATGTCGTCGAATGAGCGTGGGGTGCGGTTTATCCGTATGCCTACCCCATAGCCTGATGCGATATCCTGAAGCGCTTCCAGAAGCCGCTCATAATCGCTTCTCGTATTGCCTGCGCCTGTCATCAGCAGCACATACTCACCATGCACCATCTCTGAAATTATACCCCGGTATCTCAACTCCTTATCGAGGCGCTCTCCGGAAAGGCCAAGCTCGGACATGCTCAGATTGATCTTTGTAGGGTCAGGACCCTCTCTGTATCTGTATAGTGCAAAAACATCCTCATCCTGCGATCCTGATCCTTTGATTCCGCTGCCTTTGACCACGGTCAGCCCGTTAATGTGCGAAGCTCCTTTATAGAAACCTCTGAGGTCTTCTTTCCAGGCACTGACGATATCACGCCACTTGTTCCTCATGATCTTTTCATTTATATCCAGACTTGCCATCAACAGGTAGGATGGACTCGTTGTCTGCACCATGCGCAGAGCTTCACCTACTGCATCGATGCTGACAGAATCGCTGCATATATTGAGGATCCCGCTTCCAGTGAAGCTGAGCAGCGTTTTGTGTGTGCTGTTTACAACTATATCGGCGCCCAGTGATTCAGCAGCATGCTTAGGATGAGGTACGTACAGACCATCCTCTCTGGCGCTTGCAGCATCATAATCGAAGAACTTCAGATGAGCTCCGTGAGCCTGGTCGACTATAAGCAGCATGCCGTGTTCGTGAGCTACGTCTGCAAGGACGGATATATCGCTGAGCATGCCGCAGTAGTTGGGGCTCGTGATGAGCACAGCTGATGCATCGGGGTTTTCATCACAGGCAGCTTCAAGTTCGTAAGGAGAAATGCCGGCTGCAATGTTGAAGTCCGGATCTGTCTCCGGGCGTATGTATACCGGATTTATGCCTCCGAGCCTGAGAGCGCTGAAGGCGGCATGATGTGAATTGCGGCTCAGGATCAGCTTGCCGCCGACCGGCACGCTCGAAATGATGGCTGCCAGCAGGCCCGCGCTGGAGCCGTTTACCAACAGCTCCGTATGGCATACGCCATACAGCTCTGCGTAATTATCCATGACATTTCGCAGAGCGCCGCGCGGGCAGAACAGCGAATCCGCCCCCGGGATCTCCGTAATGTCATAAGCAGCGGCATTTTTCAGAAGCTGCCCGTAGCCCGCCTCGTCAAAAAGCGTGCTCCGACCCTTATGCCCGGGCATGTGAAACGACACATTATCCGCCGCTGCATTTTTATTCAGAAAATCCGCTATCGTATACTCTTTCATAACGGCACCCATCCGTGATTGCTAAAGAAAATATACATTTTTGTCATTATAACATGAAGGCGGCCGGGACAATATACTCCTATAGTCAATGGAAAAATAAGCGGAGACAATATGCCGATGCGAGCGTTGTGGAGGAGCCGTTGGGATTTCCGAGAGAGACCGCAGGTGAGCGGCTGGAACGAGTCTCGCAAGCGAAGCGTCAGAGCCGTTCCCCGCGAAGCAAGGTCGAACGAGCAGAAATCCCCGGCGACGGAACAGGCGAGCAGAGGCATATTGTCTCCCCCTTGCATTTTAAAAGGAACAGCCTTGTACTGTTATGTTTTTGGCAATTATATCTTTTCGTTATTTTTGGTATATAATTATAAGGCTGAAAACAGCGCTATTCTTTTGTTGCGCAAAAGAACAGACCAGATGGTTCAGAAGCGCTGAAAAATGCATTAAGCACTAGTTACCGTAGAAAAAGATATTATGTGAAAGGAGTTTTCTAAAGGGATGAGCCAAAGGAAACATTTGCCAAGCATCCATGTACCGCATAACAAGAACACGGCCGCATGCGAGACCGTGACGATGCCGATACCGGATGAAGTAAGCATCAGCATGTCCCAGAACATTGGCGCTCCTTGTCAACCTCTCGTAGAGAAGGGTGATTATGTGAAGGTAGGACAGAGGATCGGAGACGTACAGGCCTTTGTCAGCGCACCTATCTTCTCAAGCGTCAGCGGAACCGTAAAGTCGATCGACAAGGTCCGCGGTTCAATGGGCGGCTATGAAACTCACATAGTAATCGAGACAGACAAGAAACAGGAAGTCAGCGAGGAAGTCCAGATACCTGTCATAAACAGCTTTGAGGATTTCATCAAAGCTGCAAGAGACAGCGGTATGGTAGGTCTGGGAGGAGCTTCCTTCCCGACTCACGTAAAGCTGAATCCTAAGAATCTCGATGAGTGTGAGTATCTGGTGGTCAACGCAGCAGAATGCGAGCCGTTTATCACCACAGATAACAGAGAGATGGTAGAGAACGGTCAGGATGTTCTCGACGGCATGAAGATGATCATGAAGTGGCTGAATCTCAAGAAGGGATTCATCGGCGTCGAAACAAACAAGCCTGATGCGATCGCCAATCTCAAGAGACTGATCGAACAGAACGAGATAAAGGATATCGAGATCGTTCCGCTTCCGTCCAGCTACCCGAAGGGAGCTGAGCGTGTACTCGTTTACGAGGTCACAGGCAAGACGATGAACGCGGGTGTGCTTCCTGCACAGCTCGGAGTCATTCTCGATAACGTTTCGACTATCGGCGTTATGGCTGAGTACTTCAAGACGGGTATGCCTGTCGTAAGAAGAAGAGTCACAGTCGACGGCGACGCTGTTGCCGAGCCGAAGAACGTATACGTTCCGATCGGAACAAGGATCGCAGACGTGGTAGAGTTCTGCGGCGGCTACAAGAAGGAGCCTCGCAAGATCATCATGGGCGGACCTATGATGGGAAGAGCTACCAAGTCCGACGAATCCCCGACAATGAAAAATACATCCGCTGTACTCTGCTTCAGCCAGGATATGGCAGTAGTAAAGGAAGAGACTGCCTGCCTCAACTGCCAGCGCTGCCACACAGCCTGCCCGTTCGGACTGATGCCTAGCATTTTTGCCGACGCATACGAGGCAAAGGATGTAGACAAACTCAACAGATTCAACGTTATGCAGTGCATGGAGTGCGGCAGCTGCTCGTACACATGCCCGGCGAGACGCCCGCTTGCCCTCACTAACAAGCTGGCAAAGATGATGGTAAAGGAGGCATCGAAGTAATATGGATAAAAAGTTTCATACTAATTTGATCGTATCCTCCTCACCGCATATCGTAACGGAATCGGATACCACAAGGCTGATGGGGTCAGTGCTTCTGGCACTCGCTCCTGCATGGATCGCCAGCATCTACATTTTCGGCCTCAGGGCACTGCTGCTGTCGGTCGTATGCGTTGCAGCCAGCGTACTCTTCGAGTACCTCTTCAATGCAATCGTACATAAGAAACAGACGGTCGGAGATCTTTCCGCCGCTCTCACGGGACTGCTGATTGCTTTCAACGTGCCGGCAAGCTTCCCGTTCTGGCAGGCAATCATCGGATGCCTTTTCGCTATCGTCGTAGTCAAGGGACTCTTCGGCGGAATCGGAAAGAACTTCTCGAACCCTGCAATCACAGCACGTATCTTCCTGTTCATCTCGTTCTCGGCCAACATGTCAACATGGCCTCTGACGAGACTTGCAGAATCCACGGATGCGGTCACAGGACCTACACCTCTCGCTCTTTATGCAGAGGGAAGCACTGACCAGATCCCTGGACTCATGCAGCTGCTGCTCGGATTCCACGGCGGTTCCACCGGCGAGGTCTGCGCACTTGCACTGCTGATTGGCGGCATCTATCTGATCGCCCGCAAGGTAATCAGCCCGATCATCCCTTGTGCTTTCATCGGCACAGTGTTCGTATTCGGACTGATCGCAACAGGAAGCCCTTACTGGGCACTCTTCCATGTGCTTTCCGGCGGTGTTATGCTCGGAGCATTCTTCATGGCTACCGACTATGTAACATCACCTAAGCTGCCGCTCGGCCAGCTGATCTTCGGCATCGGCTGCGGCATCATCACGATGAGCATCAGACTCTTCGGTTCGTATCCTGAAGGCGTGTCCTTCTCGATCCTGCTGATGAACATCTGCACACCGCTGCTCAACAACCTGTCCTACAAGTTCTACCTGAAGGAGGGAGGTGCTAAGAATGGAAAATAAAAACAGCGCATTCAAGGAATTCATCTCGCCTATCCTCGT
>CACZGY010000080.1 GCA_902780815.1 uncultured Eubacteriales bacterium | reverse complement strand
TGCTATGTATGCCATCTCTTCATCAGTCTGCCCGGTTGTGCAGACGACTGCAGGAAGCCCCCTCTTTACACAATAATCCATCAGCTCAGTCGTAACAGTGTGATGCGAAAAATCGATGACCATGTCCGCAGGTCCCTGATATGCATCCAGAGTCAGATACGCGCCGTCTGCTCCGGTAGGAGTCACTCCGGCGATCACTTCCATATCATCTGTCTGAGCGATTATGCGGGCAAGTATCGTGCCCATTGCGCCGTCACTGCCGTTTATTATTACTTTCATGAGCGGATCTCCTCCATTAGCACTCTATGATTCCCAGATCGGCCATAGCCTTACGCAGTCTCTCCAGATTTGGTTCTTCCATGCGGTAGAGCGGCGATCTGATTATAGGATCGCACCAGCCCATCATGGCAAGCGCTTCCTTGACAGGAATAGGGTTTACTTCACAGAAGAGAGCCTTTACCAGCTCGTTGTACTTGCACTGAAGCGCTGCGGCTCCTGCCACATCTCCGTTCCAGAATCTTGTGCAGATCTCGCGGGTCTCAGCAGGGATCACATTGGACAGGACCGAAATAACGCCCTTGCTTCCCATCGAGAGGAACGGCACTATCTGATCATCATTACCTGAGTAAACATCGAGCTTGTCACCTGCGAGCGCAAATGTATCTACGATCTTGGAGATGTTGGAATTGGCTTCCTTGATTGCTGCCACGCCGTCGATCTCCGCAAGCTTTACATATGTCGATGGTTCTATGTTAAGTCCTGTTCTCGAAGGAACATTGTATGCGATGATCGGAACATCGCTGACACTTGCGTACTCTCTGAAGAGCTTCACGTAGCCTTGTTGTAGTACGATGTGACGATCAGGCATGCATCTGCGCCTGCATCGCTGGCATACTTAGTGAGCTGCTTACCGTATTCAGTGTGGTTGGAGCCCGTACCTGCGATGATAGGAACTCTTCCTGCTGCTCTCTCTACAGCAAAGCTTATGCAAGCCTTATGCTCTTCATCAGTGAGTGTCGAGCCCTCGCCCGTTGTACCTGCAATAACGAGAGCATCGATGCCCGATTCGATCTGCCAGTCGATCAGTGCTCCGAACTGGTCAAAATTGACCCCGTCCTCTGTCATAGGTGTGATGAGAGCTGTTGCTACTCCTTCGAAAATAGTGTTGGTTCTTGCCATTGTTTTTACCTCCTCATTTTGAATAATGGTCCAAGAATGAGATGAGGCTATCGTTCAGATACTCCAGAGACTGTCCTGATTAAAAAAGCAGCTGACACGGATCAGCTGCTCATGACAAATCAAAACAAAACTCTGATTGCTTATCATGGATAGCGCTCCGCGTATTCGCGACAAACTCTGATTGCTTATCATGGATAGCGCTCCGCGTATTCGCGACAGTCGTCCGCATCTTATTACGTCCGCCCAGATCCGCCCGGATGCAGCCCGGCTTCACTTCGGCGTCAGTCCCTTTCGCTTCTCCCTGCACTGCATTGATAAACGGGATCACTACTGATGACGTGACGCGTCCTCTATCTCAATTGTGTGAATTTTATTATTAATTCATTGATATGTCAACGTTTACAGGCTATCCATTTGGTTTTTTAAACAAAACAAGCTGGGCCGGAGATCAGTTTTCTGTCATTCAAACCTAAAGCTTATCTGACCGGATGCCTGCTCACATGTAAGCGGAAACTGCTCCCTGCCTAAAAAATCGGACAGCTTCGCGTCTTCTTCGATCCACGGTCTGATCTCATTTCTGCCAATCATGACAGGCATGCGGTCGTGGACCCTGATCATTGAGCTGTTTGCCTCTGTCGTAAGGATCGTATACCTCGGTATTCCCTGCTCCTCGCGATAGAAACCGGCAAATAATATAAGTCCGCCATCCGGGGAAGTAAAACGGAACTTAGCTTTGTGTGCGTCCCACTCGTAAAAGCCGCTCGCAGGAATAACACAGCGCCTTTTCGCTATACTGTCTGAAAAAGTGATCTTTTCCCTTGCAGTCTCCGCTCTGGCATTGATGATCAACCCCTTCTTAACCGGATTGGAGAATCCCCAGAACATTTCCGAGGCGCCGATGACGCCATCATGCCCGCTGTTTTCCCTGCTGCTCCCGTGGATCACAACAGCAGACTGCGATGGGCAGACATCTCTTCTTCCTGTTTTCACAGACGGAAGTTCAGACAGTCTGACCACCATCTCAGCTTTCATAAGTTCCCTCAGCTCTATTTCAAAATCTTCGTAATAATATCTGCAGCACATTGTTATCAGACGATTTCGTACTGAAGGAACTCGCTTTTGAGTTTCGTTCCTTCATCGATGCCTTCAGGCAAAAGCGCACGGGCAATGAATACAGGCTCTTCGTCCTTATCTGTATCTGTCCTCTTCAGCCATGCGTAATCACCATCTATGCGCATGACGATATAATACTTGGTTTCCATTTTTATACTCCTATTCTATAGTCCCCGGATTTCCCTCTCCCTGGTTTTTCTTATCTTCATGCTCCCGCTCCCGTACGATCTTCCTTCTCTTTTCTACGTACCTTTCAAACTGCAGTTTCAGGAGTGCTGCCACAGGCACGGCTATCAGCATTCCCACTACTCCGCCGACCTTGCCGCCGGCAAGAAGGGCGACAATAACCAGCACAGGATGCACTTCAACATTGCTGCTGAGCATCCTAGGATTGATCACATTTCCGTCGATGAACATGACAACAGCCAGTATGACAGCTCCAATAATAAGCTTGCTTATTGAATTCTCTGCAAGAGACACGATTATAAGCGAGCCGAAGCCGACCACAGGGCCGACATAAGGCACAAGATTTCCTATGCCAGTCAGTATACCGATTACCAGCGCATAAGGTATTCTGGCAATGAGCATCGCAATAGATACCATAACCCCGACGAGCAGCGCATCCATGGACTGGCCTCTTATATATCCGGAAAAGACTCTGTCTGCATCAGCAGCAAATGCTCCTATTTTTGCTCTTGTCTGCGCATTTGAGAAAGCATCCACAATTCCGCTCCAGTATATAGCGATACTGTCGTCATAAAGGAAATACACAGAAAAGATAATTGCAAACAGCAGAGTGGACGCTCCTTCTTTGACGCCATTGAAGATCCCTCTCAGAAAATCCCCCGCGCTGCCGAGATTGATATTCATGGCAGCCAGAGTTTTCTCTATAGTAGTCCAGAATCTCGAGAACTGGTCAGACAATCCAAGCAGAAGCAGCTTGATATCCTCGAGATTGAATGATGCGAGGTTCTTGGTAATCGTAACGACTATGAGCCCGAGAATGAAGAAGCAGATAACAAATACCACTGCAAATGTCAGTATAACTGCAGCCAGTCTTAGGGTTTTAGGTCTTTTGAGAGAAGAAGACAGCTTGGTCTCAAACTTAATAACAACCGGGCTGAGCAGATATGTCAGCGCAAGACCGAGAACGAGCGGCTTAAGGACTTCCGAGGCAAAAGATATTGCTGTTCCGGTCTTCCCGGCTATGTAGTATATGACCAGTCCCAGAATAAAGATTTCCAGTACAGTCTTTATTGTATAGAACGATATTTTTGCATAGTTCTCATTGTAGTACTTGTCAAAACGTTTCATACTATTCTCCTATTGTCCCGTTCCGTATGATGTCAATGACGATGCTTCCGGGATCGAACAGATTGTGCATAGCAGGTTCAAATATATCAAGAGTCTCTTTTATGGTACATCCCTCTTTTGCAGCTGCCTGCAGCCTTTTCTGCTTTGGTATTGTTTATATAATACCACAAAAGCACCCGCCGATAAGATAATCGTGCAGGTGCTTCAGTTGTAATAAGTATTTTGCAGCTACTGGTTTTTCTCTATTCAGTCCCTTTAAGAGCCTCTACCATGTTGATCCTGCGGTTTTTCCGGGATATCATCCACCCTACGATCACTGCTACTCCGAGATTGAGTGCTGTTGCAGGCAGTATGCTCACAGGTCCGACCATAGTTTCCATCTCATACTCGCCTGCCAGCATATCCATAAGCACGTTCAGCGCCCATATGCCTGCAGGGATACCCAGAAGAGTTCCCGCCATTGCTATCCATAAATTCTGGGATATCAGCAGACGTCCGATTGCTTTGTTTCTGAAGCCCAGCACTTTTAGGGTTGCCATTTCACGGTAACGTTCCATGTAACTCATTATCCCGAGATTGTACAGTACGATCAGACACAGCAGCACGGATGCAACTATGAGCACTATTATGAAGAAGTAAAAGATCTTCATGAACGAATCGAACGAATCTATGATATCCTGCTTGCTCTGAACGCTTTTGATCTTGCTGCTTGTATTGATCTGATCTTTACCTGTCATGGTATACACGCTGTTTATCCTGTAAGCCTCGCTGTCAGTCAGCCCCAGCGACTTTGCGTACTCCTCTGTCATGGAGATGCTCTCAGTCAGCGAGCCGTTGATGCCGCTTATCAGGATGTCATAGCTTTCATCCGTGCCGTAAGGCTCTATTGTCACCGTATCTCCGGCTTTCACATCGAAATCCCTGGCAAGCCGCTTGCATATTAGAGCTCCTTCCTTCGGCAGGGAGATGATGTTTGAGTCTTCATCTATGAATCTGTACAAGCCATGGCTGATATTGTAGACATCAGCGGAGACCGTCTTATCCCCTACCTTGGCACTTACTGAAGCGCTGTAATCTCCGCTGAGCTCCTCAGCAAAACTTACTGCGTCTTCATTTTCCGCTTCCGCAGACAAGAATACCTTCGAAGCGTAAACCGCAGTCCCGTCATAGAAAGTATCCAGGAAATTATTCATCGTCTGATTTATCCCGAATGAGGCGACAAGCATCAGCATGCAGCCAAAGGTGCCGATAAAGGACATTGCACTGCGGGATTTGTGCCGGAATATATCTCTGAGATTCCACTTTGTACCGAACCTCATCCTGCGCCAGAGAGCGGTTCCTTCGATAAGCAGCCTGTGTATATGTCTCGGGGTGTATGGGCGGAGCGTCTCTGCAGCAGTTCCGCGAAGGAGCTCCCTGACAGACAGATATCCTATGAAGATCGTGAGTATGACTATAGCCAGAACTATTGCCCATATCCATACAGGCATATGTATCGTCCAGTCAGGCATGACAAAGTAAGTGCCCATCATGCCATCCTGCGACATAACCATCCTGCACAAAAAATATCCCATCGCGATACCGAGCACCGAACCGATAACAGATATGACTGCAGCGTATGAAGTGTAGTGGCGTATTATCCTCTTGTCCCTGAAGCCAAGAGCTTTAAGAGTGCCGATCTGCGTCTTCTCACTGATAGTGATCCTGTTCATTGTTGTTATCATCGTCAGGATCGCAATCGCAAGGAAGAGGACCGGCAATATCGCTCCCATAGTTTTGCCCTCGTTCATCTCGCCTCGGGATTCTGCGTACGATACATTCTCATCTTTGGTCAATATAAGGAGTGATCGCCCAAGAGCTTTGTCTACAGCTGTCTGTACTTCCTGCTTGTCCATGGACGAAATTATATTCACCTGGCAGAAGGTCTCGTCGCATGCCTGCTTTACAGCGACACTCATGATATCGTCATCGATATCAGGTTCCTCTTCTCTTATCTTCTGTTCGATAACCTTCCTCAGCATTGCAGGGGTGCCATAAACATATCCATATGAATTGAAATCCGGCATTACCTGGGATTCATCACGAACACAGATCAGGTATTCCGCAGACTCTATCAGGCCTCTGACGGTACCGGTGAATTCCATATCTTCGAAAGTCACAGTAAGCTCATCGCCAATACTGATTCCGTTCATCTCTGCGTACTTATCCATGAGCCAGAAGCCTTCTGCGTCCCGCCTGTCATATTCTTTGCCTTCCGTAAGAACAAATATCGATGTATGGTCGCTCTCCGTTACAGTAAGGGCAAGCTGATCATTTGAGCCTTTGACATCGGCATTGACAGAAAGGAATCTGCCGATCCCTCCGATACCTTCTAAATTCCTTATCTTATCTACATCGGCAGTCGAAATTCCATCTTCATCTATTATTCTGTAATCGGCAAACCCGCTGTCTCTGAAGAAAGACTCTGTGTCTTTGCCGATAGTTACCCATTCGGCATTGAATCCTACGAAAACACCGATCCCCAAAGCGATCAGAAGAATCATGGATATGAACTGAACTTTATAAACCTTTGCGGTCCTCCAAAGTTTTCGTCTGAGCATTACCATTCCACCTCTTCTGCTGATAACGGATGCAGCTGTTCATTGACAGAAGTGACCTTGCCGCTCCTTATGTGGATAACAACATCCGCCATTTTGGCGATATTCTGATTGTGTGTCACGATAATTATTGTCTTACCGTAATCTCTTGCCATCTTGAGGAGCAGCTTAAGCACTACTACTCCTGTCTCGGAATCAAGCGCACCGGTAGGCTCATCACAAAGCAGGATCTTAGGGTTTTTTGCCAGAGCTCTGCAGATTGAAACCCTCTGCTGCTCACCGCCGGACAGCTCATGCGGAAACTGATGAGCGTGATCGGCCAGACCTACTTCTGTCAGCAGTTCCTGAGCACTCATGTGATCCGGTGCTATTTCCTCTACAAGTGAAATGTTTTCCAGAACTGTAAGTGTCGGAATCAGATTATATGACTGAAATACAAAACCCACTTTAGCCGCTCTGTAATCTGCCAGTTCATCACTTGAAAGGGTGGATATATCAGTGTCATCTACGATTATCGTACCGCTTGTAGGATTATCCAGACCGCCGAGCAGATTAAGAAAAGTACTTTTGCCTGCTCCCGACGGACCGAGAATGACAACAAATTTTCCTCCTTCTATCTCCAGATCTACATGAGCCAGAGCATTCTGGGTGTGATCACCGGTCACATATGTCCTTGTTACATCTTTAAATTTAACTATTTTCATGAATAATGATCCTCAAAAAGCTTTATTGGTTAGTTGTGACTAACCAATACTAACACTTTCCATCCTGAAAATAAAGACTGTAATAAAAAAAGAAGACGGCATTGAATGCCATCTCCTTGCATCTGCTGTGTCTCGATTATCCATGTACAAACGGTGAACGATACTCCGCGTTGA
Organism: uncultured Eubacteriales bacterium; assembly: GCA_902780815.1. Classification (GTDB taxonomy): domain Bacteria; phylum Bacillota; class Clostridia; order Peptostreptococcales; family Anaerovoracaceae; genus Crickella. Next base: position 2,112 of record CACZGY010000080.1, on the reverse strand, counting down.
TCTCGCTTATTTCTTTTTCGCCATCGATATATGGTTTATAAAGAGAATCTATCGTTCCTCCTCCGCGGTTGTCGCAGCCCGAGCAAAATTCGCAGTCGATCCCGCAATCTCCCCAAAGTGCCTGACGGACGATCTGCTCTCTTTCCTCTCGTGTTGTATCCTTAATAAGAATTGACTTCATAGCACTGCCTCCCATTTGTTTCTCCCTTTATATAAGTATTCCTTCCAGATGGTCGCATTCATGCTGTATTATCTGCGCGATATACCCGCTGAATGTCTGGGTATGCTCTGAGAATTTCATGTCCAGATACCTGACTGTGATCCGGTCATATTTGCTGCCATCCCGACACAGCGTTCACGATTAGCCCTTAGAGTGTCTCCCAGATCCTGTGCAACAGGCAAATCAGCCTTTGTCGCTTTCTCCGATTTCTGATTAAGAAAGAATGTATCTCTGACGATAGGTTTTACCATGCTGACCCCTCATTCTTCATTTATATTTCTGTACAGATCATTAATTGATGCCTGAGCATGCTCTGCAATATGCTTGTTTTTAATGTGGTCTCTCAGATCCAGGATCGCCAGCATCTCGTCCGCAACATCCTCAAGCCGGTGCTTTCCGCGTGAAATATAGCTCATCATCCGCTCTGCAGTGAAATCGCATCAGATTATAAAGCAGTTTAGTCTTTTCGTTCATATTTTTATAATAACATATCCACCGCATATTAAACGCGTCAGAGTTCATTGTATATATTCTCCCTGTGCGGTATCATCGATTCATGAAGAACTCTGATAAACCAAATTCTAAATCTGTGATAATTTCGATAACATTTCTGTGTATTGCAGGTGTTCTTTTAATTGCCGCAAAGAACGTACAGGGCTTTGCAGAATGGTACAGTGTCAATATCTATTCTGTAATCACCGGTACCATGGGGCGCCTTGCCGGAACTGTTCCTTTTTCCGTTGCCGAAGCCGCAGTCTGTATCCTGCCTTTTGTTATCATTGCAGATATCGTGCACTGCCGCAAAAAACTCCGGACAGTATTTCTTCATATTGTGCTTGCCGCATCGATACTTTTCTTTTTGTATGCGGCAAACTGCGGTATCAATTATCACAGAAATATGTTTGTTGATCAGGAAGCCCTCGCCAATGCGAGGTTTACGGAAGAACAGCTTGCAGACTTCTGCGGACATATCGTCGGCCAGCTGGAAAAATACGAATCAGCACCAGATTATCCGCAGAACAGAGAACTTGCAGAAGCCGCCCGGCATTCCATGAATAAGCTTTCAGAAAAGCATCCGTCGCTCCAGGGATATTATCCTTCTCCAAAACAGCTCACTGTACTTTCCCGGGCATTCTCGAGCATGGGAGTCAGCGGTATTTATTCGCCGTTCACTGCAGAAGCCAACATAAACGGCGAGATGCCGGATATGGAAAAACCGTTTACTGCATGCCACGAGCTGTCTCATCTCCGGGGTTATATGAATGAGGGCGAGGCTAACTATATAGGCTGGCTGGCCTGTATAGGATCCGATGATCCGTCATTCAACCGCAGCGGATGGCTTATAGGGTGGATGTATGCAGGCGGTGCTCTCAGAAGAATCAATCCGGAGCGCTACGACATCATTTATGAAAGACTTCCTTCATATGCCGTTTCCGAAATCGAGGAAAACAGCCTGTTCTGGTCCTCCCATGAGACTAAAGCTTCTGAGATACAGGATCGTGTCAACGATGCATATCTGAAGGCAAACGATCAGAAAGACGGCATACAGTCATACGGTATGCTGACAACACTGATGCTGATGTATTATTTCAATGAATAAATAAATGAAAACTCCCCGGAATATACTCCGGGGAGTTTTCAGTTCTGAAAATTGTGTCATCAATCACGATATTCTACAGGAGCTCGTTTGACAGTATCAGCATTTCTTCCGCTTCGATCAGCTTCCGCTGTGCTTTGACCAGCTGCCGGTATGCTGCCTCGACTTCTTTTGCGCTGTCACTGTCAGACAGCAAATCTACCCTAAGCTGGGCTTCAGCTACATCTTCTTCCGCATTCTTGAGCATACGGTTCAGTTTTTCTTCAGGCGGTACAATGTAGAAGTCCTTTTCTTC
>CACZGY010000079.1 GCA_902780815.1 uncultured Eubacteriales bacterium | reverse complement strand
GAGATGGAGAGCTTCATCTCTGACAAGGCCATCAAATGTCCGAACTGCGGAAAGAGCGATTTCACCGGGATCAGACAGTTCAACCTGATGTTCAAGACTTTCCAGGGTGTTACGGAAGACTCTAAAGCTGAGATCTATATGAGACCGGAGACAGCACAGGGTATTTTTGTAAATTTCAAGAACGTACAGAGAACAGCCCGCAAAAAGATACCTTTCGGTATCGCGCAGGTCGGAAAATCATTCAGGAATGAGATCACACCGGGCAACTTCATCTTCAGAGTGAGAGAATTTGAGCAGATGGAGCTTGAGTTCTTCTGCAAACCGGGCACTGAACTCGACTGGTTCGCATACTGGAAGTCATATTGCCTGAATTTCCTCAGCAATCTTGGACTTAAGCCTGAATACACAAGGTTCAGAGATCACACTCCGGAGGAACTCTCGCATTACAGCAACGCAACAACGGATATAGAGTATCTGTTCCCGTTCGGCTGGGGCGAGATCTGGGGCGTTGCATCGCGTACCGACTACGACCTCATGGCACACCAGACGCATTCTGGTGAGGATATGAGTTATCTCGATCCTGAAACCAACGAGAGATATGTTCCGTACTGCATAGAGCCATCTGTAGGAGTTGAGAGACTCGTTCTGGCATTCCTCGTGGATGCCTATGACGAGGAGATCCTTACAGACGCCAAGGGTAAGGAAGATGTACGTACGGTACTCAGACTGCATCCTGCTCTTGCACCTTACAAGGCAGCTGTGCTTCCGCTTTCAAAGAAACTCGAAGATGTAGCGCGGCCGGTATACGAAGAACTCTGCAAGTACTTCATGGTAGAGTATGATGCTGCAGGATCGATCGGAAAACGCTATAGAAGAGAGGATGAGATCGGAACACCGTTCTGCATCTGCGTGGACTTTGACACTGCTGAAGACGGTTCGGTAACCATACGTGACCGCGACACCATGGAACAGGTAAGAATACCGGTCAGCGAGGTCAGAGAATATATAGAAGAGAGACTTCGTTTCTGATAAAACGCTAAAATGCTGCATTGAAGCATCAATTTATAACAAAGGGAAAAAAAGGAGATTAAGCCTATGGCAAAATATGTTTATTCATTCAACGAAGGTACAAAGGATATGAGAGCTCTGCTCGGCGGCAAGGGCGCAAACCTTGCTGAAATGACCAATATCGGGCTTCCGGTACCTTTCGGATTCACGATCACTACAGATGTGTGCAGAAAGTACACTGAAGATGGCGGCGTACTCGCTCAGGAAGTGATCGATGAAGTCTGGGAGCACATCGCTGAACTCGAAGAAGTAATGGGAAAGAAGTTCGGAGACAACGAGAATCCGCTGCTTGTTTCTGTAAGATCAGGAGCTCCTATCTCGATGCCTGGTATGATGGACACCATCCTCAATCTCGGACTCAATGACATCGCTGTTGAAGGCCTTGCAAAGAAGACGGGCAACGACAGATTCGCTTATGACAGCTACAGAAGATTCATGCAGATGTTCGGCGATGTAGTCATGGAGATCAAGAAGTCGAATTTCGATGCAGTGTTTGAAAGCCAGAAGAAGAAGGCCGGAGTTGAATTCGACGTCCAGCTGACAACGGATGACCTCAAGGAAGTTATCAAAGGCTACAAGGAAGTCGTAAAGAGAGAACTTGGAAGAGAGTTCCCTCAGGATCCTAAGGCTCAGCTGCTTGAGGCTATCAAGGCTGTATTCAGATCATGGAACAACGACAGAGCCATCCTGTACAGAAAGATGTACGGCATCTCCGATTCTCTCGGAACAGCTGTAAACGTACAGTCAATGGTATTCGGAAACAGCGGAAATGATTCCGGAACGGGCGTTGCTTTCACACGTAACCCGGCTAACGGAGAGAACAAGCTCTTCGGAGAATTCCTTGTAAACGCACAGGGCGAGGACGTAGTAGCCGGTATAAGAACACCGCAGCCTATCTCCGAGATGGCAGATGCTTTCCCTGAGGTATATGCACAGTTCGAGAAGATCGCAAATACGCTCGAGAATCACTACAAAGACATGCAGGACATGGAGTTCACTGTTGAAGACAGAAAACTCTTCATGCTGCAGACACGTAACGGCAAGAGAACAGCTGCTGCTGCAGTCAAGGTAGCTGTTGATCTCGTAAAAGAGGGACTGATCGACAAGGATACTGCTGTAATGAGAGTAGAGCCTGATCAGATCAATCAGCTCCTTCACCCTGTATTCGACGCTGATGAGCTCAAAAAGGCAACTCCTGTTACAAAGGGACTTCCTGCATCGCCTGGCGCTGCTACAGGACAGATCGTATTCTCTGCAGACGACGCTGCTGCATTCGCAGCTGAGGGCAAGAAGGTCATCCTCGTAAGAGAAGAGACTTCGCCTGAGGACCTCGCCGGCATGGTAGCCGCTGAAGGTATCCTGACAGCCCGCGGAGGCATGACATCACACGCTGCTGTAGTTGCAAGAGGAATGGGCAAGTGCTGTGTATCAGGATGCAAGGAGATCACAGTTGATGAGGCCAATAAGACTCTGACAGTAGGCGGCAAGGTCTACACTGAAGGAGACTTCATCTCGCTCAATGGTACAGACGGAAACGTTTATACAGAAGCTATAAAAACACTTGCTCCTGAGCTCTCCGGTGATTTCGGACAGATCATGGATTGGGCCGACGAGGCAAGAACCCTCAAAGTCAGAACAAACGCAGACAATCCGAGAGACGCCGTTCAGGCCGTGGCTTTCGGAGCTGAAGGAATCGGGCTCTGCCGTACAGAGCATATGTTCTTCGATGATGAGAGGATCCCAAAGATCAGAAGAATGATCCTTGCTGAGAATGAAGAGGAAAGAAGAGAAGCTCTTGCAGGACTTCTTCCTTACCAGAAAGAAGACTTCAAGGGAATCTACAAGGCTATGGGCGACAGACCTGTAACCATCAGACTGCTCGATCCGCCTCTGCACGAGTTCCTGCCAAAGACAGATGAAGATATCAAGCAGCTGTCCGAGCAGTTCAACATTCCTTACGAAAAGGTTGTAAACAAGACACTCGAACTCCACGAGTTCAACCCGATGCTGGGACACCGCGGATGCAGACTGGCTGTTACATATCCTGAGATCGCAGAGATGCAGACAGAAGCTATCATCATGGCGGCACTTGAGGTCCGCAAGGAAGAAGGCCTTGATGTAGTTCCTGAGATCATGGTACCTCTGGTAGGTCACGTCAATGAGCTCAAGTTTGTCAAGAAGACTATCGTTGAGACTGCTGACAGGCTGATCGCTGAGTCCGGAGAGGACATGAAGTACATGGTAGGTACGATGATCGAGATCCCGAGAGCTGCAGTAACTGCAGACGAGATCGCTGAAGAAGCTGAGTTCTTCTCATTCGGTACGAACGACCTCACACAGATGGGATTCGGATTCTCCAGAGACGATACAGGCTCAATCATTAAGGAGTACGTAGATAAGGGCATCTTTGACACTGACCCGTTCCAGTCACTCGACCAGTCCGGAATCGGCAAGCTCGTAAAGATCGCTGTAGAGGGCGGAAAGAAGACCAGACCGAACATCAAGCTCGGAATCTGCGGAGAGCACGGCGGAGAACCTGCAACCATCCGCTTCTGCCATGAGGTAGGACTCAACTACGTATCCTGCTCACCATTCAGAGTACCGATCGCAAGACTGGCTGCTGCACAGGCTGCAATCGCTGAAAAGAGAGGCTAGTCCGGATCACGTCAGGAAAACCTATATTTAACACAGACACGCTTATGAGACGTTTATGCTTCATAAGCGTGTTTTTATGTCCTGTATTACTGAAATCAGTTTGAGGCAGTAATGAAAATTACAATTGTGAAAAATGCTAAAAAAATTCTGAAATTATTGTCAAAAAAACAAGATTTATTTCAGGCTTTATTGTAAATTTCAAGCAATCTGCTATACTAAAAAACAAAGAAAAACATAACAATCCGTTGTTTTTTATTGAGTACAATTATCACCTTGCATATAATAAAAGGTAATAAAAGTAGTCATCAAATAGTGAATTGTTTTGTTAAATGTTTAAGGAGGCATTCATTATGCAAGATTATTTACTTTCGCATTTGTACTGGATAAGCCTGTTTGCTTCCGTCTGTGCTCTGATTTTTGCCTATGCACAGGCAAAAAAGGTCCTCAACTCTGATGAGGGTACAGACAGGATGAAGCAGATATCACAGTTTGTCCGTACAGGAGCAAGCGCATTTCTCAAGCGCCAGTACCGGACGGTAATCATTTTCTTTATAGTCATGTTCTGTGTTCTCTGCGGAATGGCTGCAGCTCATAAGCTCACATGGTATGTACCGTTTGCATTCATTACCGGCGGTTTCTTCTCAGGCCTTTCCGGATACATAGGAATGAGCATCGCAACACGTGCAAATGACCGCACAGCATGCGCGGCACAGCAGAGTCTGAATAAAGGCCTCAGGGTAGCATTCTCCGCAGGCTCGGTAATGGGCTTTACTGTAGTCGGACTCGGACTTCTTGATATCTCGCTCTGGTATGCTCTGCTCGATCTCGTGTTCCATGAAACGCTCGAGAACATCACGGCAGCAATGGTAACATTCGGAATGGGAGCATCCTCGATGGCACTGTTCGCCCGTGTAGGCGGCGGTATTTTCACCAAGGCTGCTGACGTAGGTGCTGACCTCGTTGGTAAGGTAGAAGCAGGCATTCCTGAGGACGACCCTCGTAACCCGGCTGTTATCGCTGACAACGTAGGTGATAACGTAGGAGACGTTGCCGGAATGGGCGCTGACCTCTATGAATCATATGTAGGATCCATGGTATCGACATGCGCTCTCGGAGCCATAGCCTTCTATGCAAGCGGTCTCGGAGTGAAATCCGTTGCGCTTCCTCTCCTGATGGCAGCTGTGGGAGTAGTATTCTCCGTTATAGGATCGTTCTTCGTTCAGACCAAGGAAGGCGCAAGCCAGAAGAACCTGCTCGCAGCTCTCCGCCGCGGTACAAACTTCTCGGCTATAGCAACCGCAGTATTCTCGTTTGTACTTGTATGGTGGCTGTTCGGAATCGAGTTCTACGGACTCTATCTTGCTATCATAGCGGGACTCCTCGCAGGCGTCCTTATCGGACTCTGCACGGAGTACTATACATCGGATACTTATAAACCTACACAGAAGATCTCTGAGTCTTCGCAGACAGGTACAGCTACACTTATCATCAGCGGACTCGGAACAGGCATGATGTCAACAACTCTTCCGATCCTTATCGTCGGAGCTGCTATCATCATCGCTTACTACTGCTCGGGTATGTGCCCTGTAGACGTTGCACCATCAAGCATCGGACTCTACGGTATCTCGCTGGCAGCAGTAGGAATGCTTTCCACACTCGGAATCACTCTTGCTACTGACGCGTACGGCCCTGTAGCTGATAACGCAGGCGGCATCGCTGAGATGGCAGGACTTCCGCCTGAAGTACGTGAGAGAACAGACGCGCTCGACTCACTCGGCAATACAACAGCTGCAACAGGCAAGGGCTTCGCTATCGGTTCTGCCGGAATGACAGCTCTCGCGCTTATCGCTAACTTCAAGGAAAAACTGCTTGTTTACATGCCGGACGGACAGGATCTGCAGCTAAACCTGCTCGACCCTAAGGTTCTGGTAGGACTCTTCATCGGAGCATGCCTGCCGTTCCTCTTCTCATCACTCACGATGGGCGCCGTAAACCGTGCTGCTCAGAGTGTAGTGCTTGAGGTAAGACGTCAGTTCAAGGAGATCCCTGGACTCATGGAAGGCGAGGCAGAAGCGGATTATGCACGCTGCGTTGACCTCTGCTCAAAGGCTTCTCTGAAAGAAATGATACTTCCTGCATGCGTAGGCATTGCAGCTCCTATAGTTACCGGTCTCATTCTCGGAGGACTCGGAGTAGTCGGAATGCTCTGCGGAGCTACTGTATCCGGCTTCATAATGGCGATCTTCATGGCTAACTCAGGCGGTGCCTGGGACAATGCCAAGAAATACATCGAGGCAGGTCACTTCGGCGGAAAGGGCAGCGACAATCACAAGGCAGCTGTCGTCGGCGACACCATCGGAGACCCGTTCAAGGATACATCCGGTCCTTCGATCAACATCCTTATCAAACTGGTATCGATGGTATCTATTGTATTTGCCGGACTTATCGCTTCTGTAAGTCTGCTCTAGCTCTTGCAAAAAAGCATATGATATTAACGGCACCCACGCTCATGTGGGTGCTGTTTTCTTTACAGAGTTATATGTACCTAATTGTGCTATAATCACTCTGTATATTAATTAAACAGTATGGGGAAAAGATATGAAGGGAAATGTCCTAGTAACCGGTGCATACGGTCTGTTAGGCAGTCACACGGTAAGGGAACTGATCGAAAACGGATATCATGTCAGAGCATTCGGACGCGATTCAGATAGATGTTTTCTGCGGTGATTTCTGCAATGCAGAAGAGATTATAAAGGCATGCGAAGGAATGGATTATGTTGTTCACTGCGGCGCACTGCTCAAAGGATGGGGCAGACGCAGTGAATATATCAGGACAAATGTTGAAGGTACAAGAAATGTATTGAATGCATGTGCTGAGCATAATATAAAGCGTCTTGTGCACACATCATCGCCTAGTGCCCATGCGCTCAGAAACAACCTCAGCATAACCGAGGACGATCAGAACGAAAACAATAAACTCAACTATTACATAGAGAGCAAGCTGATGGCAGAGAAACTGGTAAGAGAGCAGGATACAGTTCCATACTCAATGATCAGACCAAGGGGCATCACAGGCATAGGAGACAAAAATATGCTGCCTGTTCTGATAGATGTAAACAGGCAGATAGGTATTCCTTTATTTCAGAAGGGAAAAGTCATGGTTGACCTGGTATGTGCCGAAAATGCGGCTCTTGCGCTCAGACTGTGCATGGAGAAGGAAGAAGCACTGGGACAGGCCTACAATATTACGAACGGCGAACCGAAGCTGGTTACTGAGCTGGCCGAAGAGATGTTTGCTGCTCTGGGTACAAAAGCAAGATACATAAAGCTTCCGTTCATGCCGGTTTACGCCGTAGCAGGGATCCTGGAGGCAGTATGGAAGCTTTTAAAGATTTATGACAAGGCTCCTCCGCTGACGCGCATGAATGTCTGCACATTAGGCAGAAGCCAGATATTCAGTATAGAGAAGGCGAAAAAAGAGCTTGGATATGAGCCGAAGGTCAGTCTGAGTGAAATGATCAGAAAATATGCAGAGGATTATAACCGTGGATAAGGGCCGTTTGAAATTCAGATACAAATTTATATATAAGACGGTGGGAAGCCTCGCTCCGCTCATACTGCGGAAGTATGGATTCAAAACAGACAGGATAAGCAAGAAAGACGAACCTTATATTGTCGTAGCAAATCATCTTACGGAAGTCGATATGATAATGCTGAGCGGCGCTTTTTCCGAGCACATGTACTATGTGGGCGGTGAACATCTGCTCAGAACCAAAGCCGGTCCAAAGCTGAAATGGGCACAGGATCCTATTTTCACGTTCAAAGGCGCGCCTTCAGTCGATACTATGCTCGAAGTCATAAGAAGGCTTAGGGCTGGTCATAATGTCATGATATTTCCTGAAGGAAGCAGATCCTTCAACGGAGAAACAATTAAGCTCGACAGCGGCATCGCAAAACTTGTAAAGACTGCGAAATGTGCACTTGTGACTTACCATATAGAAGGCGGGTATTTTGTTGCGCCAAGATGGGCTTATACGACAAGAACAGGACCGATAAAAGGGCATATAGTCAATATCTATTCATCGGATGAGATAAAAAGCATGAGCACGGGTGAGCTGACAGGCTGCATAAACAGGGACATTTATGAGAACGCCTATGAGACGCAGAGAAAAAACATGTATGCATATAAAGGCAAAAGGCTGGCTGAAGGCCTCGAAAACTATCTTGTGAAGTGCTCATGCTGCGGAGCGTTTGATTCCATGGTAACAGAGGATGACAGATTCCGCTGCACTGAATGCGGGCAGTCCGGCAGGTATACGCCTGAGGGATTCCTTGAAGGTGAGGGACTCAGGTTCGACAGTGTATACGACTGGGGTGTGTGGTCGGAGCATGAGACCTGTGAATACATAAAGGACTTCGAAGGTGATGGACCGGTCTTCAGAGATGATGATACAGTTCTTTATGAGGTGCTTTCGGATCACAGACGTATCGACCTTGAGTCAGGCGAATTACTTGGATATAAGGACAGACTGGAAATAAATGATGAGGTGTTCCGCTTTGAAGACATGAGCGGGATGGATATGCTTTATTTCGGCAAGACACTCGTTTTCTCATATAAAAAGAGACATATGGCAGTTACCGGAGAGCATTTCCATGCAATAAAGTACCAGAAGCTTTTTGACACCTATAGGACAAAAAAATAGACCAGATAGCTCAAAAGGGCTATACTATAGGCAATTCATTTCAGCAGTATTGCTAAGTTCATTTCATTTTGAAAAGAAGGCATTGAAAATGAGAAGACCACTGGAGAGTCAGACAGAGCAACATAAGAGCAAGTTCAGCATGGGAATGATCCTCGTCGCTATAGGCATAGTGTACGGCGATATCGGAACATCTCCGATGTACGTTATGAAATCCATCGTAGAGGGGAATGGCGGCATACAGCATGTTGATCCGGATTTCATAGTAGGATCGCTGTCTCTCGTAATATGGACTATTACGCTTCTTACTACCGTAAAGCATGTTCTCATTGCTCTTAAGGCGGACAATCACGGCGAAGGAGGCATATTCGCACTGTATACGCTGGTCAGGGATTACGGTAAATGGCTTATTATCCCTACAATGATCGGCGGATGCACCATGCTTGCGGACGGAGTGCTCACTCCTGCTGTTACTGTTACGACAGCTGTTGAAGGTCTGCGCAGCATACCGTTCATGAACAGGCTGCTCGGAGAAGGGCAGTTTGTTGTAATAGTTATCACTCTGACCATTGTAAGCGTGCTGTTTATGATCCAGCGGAGCGGCACCAGTTCTATAGGAAAGATGTTCGGACCTGTTATGATGATCTGGTTCCTCTACCTTGGAATAACCGGCATCTGGCTATTGATTGGCGATCTTTCAATTATCAGGGCCCTCAATCCGGTTTATGCTGTTAAGGTGCTCTTCAGCCCGGGCAATAAAGCCGGACTGATGATACTCGGCAGCGTATTCCTTTGTACGACAGGAGCCGAAGCTCTTTATACCGATATGGGCCACGTAGGCAAAGAGAATATCATGCGCAGCTGGCCTTTCGTAAAGACCTGCCTCATACTTAATTACATGGGACAGTGCGTATGGATACTGGAGAACCGCACCAATCCTGAGATCACTGCGATACACGATCTCAATCCATTTTATATGATGCTGCCGCAGGGTATGCGTCCTGTAGCTATCGTACTGAGCGCCATGGCGGCAATCATAGCCAGCCAGGCACTCATAAGCGGAAGCTATACACTTGTACACGAGGCGGCAGCACTTGACCTGATGCCGCACCTCAATGTGAGATATCCATCGGATACCAAAGGCCAGATATACATTCCTATAGTGAATAACATACTTTGGGTGCTTTGTGCAGCTGTTATCTTGTATTTCAGAAGCGGATCGCGCATGGAGAACGCTTACGGTCTGGCAATCACAATAAGCATGCTCATGATGACTGTTCTTTTCACGGTCTACATCGGTGTACTGCATAAACGCATTGTCGGAGCGATTCTCTTTGCAGTAACATTTGCTGCGCTCGAAGGAATATTCTTTGTATCAAGCCTTGGAAAGTTTACTATCGGCGGTTATGTCGCAATAATCATTTCACTGGTCATCCTTCTTATTATGATAAGCTGGTACAGAGGAACACAGATAGAACGCATGCAGAAAGTAAAGCTTCCTATACGTGACTATCTCAGCAATATTAAAGGACTGCAGAATGATCCGGATATCCCGTATACAAGCAATAACCTTGTCTACATAGCAAAGGGGGACAACTTCGAAGAGATCGACCGTGACATTCTTTATTCGATTCTCGACAGGGATCCGAAGAAAGCCGATGCGTACTGGTTCATCAGTATCAATACAACGCATGAACCGTTCGACAGAGAATATGAAGTAGAGACATTCGGAACAGATTATATTTTCCGTGTAAATCTGATACTTGGATATAAAGTCAAGCAGAGTGTCAACGTCTATCTGAGACAGATAGTACATGATCTTCTGAAGACCGGGGAACTGCCGAAGCAAGTCCGTGAACACTCTATATACGGACCATCAGAGGTAGGATCGTTCAAGTTCTGTATGATACGTAAGATGATGCCGGGAGAAGGGGACCTTTCGCCGTTCGACAACTTCATTATCCACAACAAGTATCTGATCAGGCGGCTTGCGGGTAGTCCGGTAAGATGGTTCGGTCTCCAGACCTCACGCGTGCTGATAGAATATGTACCTTTATTCCTTCCTAAAAAGCAACAGGAAGAAGAGAGACTTGAAAGGATAAAATAAAATGAAATCCATAAGATTCGGAAAACTGGCTGACGGCAGATCAGCAGGCCTCTATATACTTGAGTCAGCTGACGGAATGAGGGCTGCTGTCACGGATTATGGTGCAGCGCTAGTAAGTCTGGCAGTACCTGACAGTAAAGGTAAGCTTCGTGATGTAGTTCTGGGTCATGATGATGCATCCGGATATGAGACCGGAAGCGGCCATATCGGAGCATCTGTCGGACGCTTCGCAAACCGTATCGCCGGAGCCGGATTTGAGCTGAACGGACACAGATATGAGCTGACCGCAAACAACGGCGCAAATTGCCTTCACGGCGGAAAGGACTTCTTCAAAAACAGACTGTGGGGAGTCAAAATCGATTTTACAAGTGTAAGATCGGGCGATATCATGGCAGCATATGCTTCAGAAAGCATAGCTGACAAGGACCCTTCCCGCGGACTGAGAGGTCTTCATGACGACAGTATCACATTCTGTCTTGACAGTCCGGACGGTGACCAGGGATTCCCGGGCAACATGCACATCGAGGTGACATATTCACTTCCGGGCAACGGAAAGCTGAGGATAGACTACAGGGCTGTATCCGATGCAGATACTCCGGTAAGCTTCACAAACCACAGTTATTTCAACCTTAACGGGCACGACAGCGGAACAGTGATGGGCCATATGGCAAAAATAAATGCAGAGTATTTCACGCCTGTAGATGCGGGCCTTATTCCTGTTGAAGAGCCTGCACCGGTCGCCGGAACGCCGTTTGACTTCCGGGAAGAAAAGATGCTCGGGAGGGATATTAACGCAGATGACGAGCAGATCGCATTCGGAGGCGGATATGACCACAATTTCGTCATAGGTGAATCAGCATCTGAAACCTGTGAAAGGACTATAAAAGAGGCCGGCGTCCTGTATTCGAACGAAAGCGGCATCTGCATGACGGTGATGACTGATATGCCTGACATGCATGTTTATACAGCCAACGGCCTTAAGGATGAGCCGGGCAAGGATGGTGCTGTATACGGCAGACGCAGTGCAGTATGCCTTGAAACGCAGTTCAGGCCGAATGCAATAAACAGTACTGATCCTGATATTCGCGAGGCCTGCATCCTGAAGGCAGGGGAGGAGTTCACATCTTCTACCATTTACCGGTTCAGCAATAAATAATACTTCAGCCATTTGAAAAACCTCCGGGGTCTCCCGGAGGTTTTAAAGTGTTAAAGTCTGTTTTAATGCTGCTGTGTCTGATCAGATTTCGAGCAGCTTCGAGTACTCTGCAAGAGCTCCATCCGTTTCATGAGCCAGAACTTTCTTCGCCAATACCTTTCCAAGCTGAACACCTTCCTGATCGAAGCTGTTGAGATTCCACAGGAAGCCCTGGAACATGATCTTGTTCTCGAAATGGGCAAGGAGTGCACCAAGTGCTTCAGGAGTCAGCTTGTCGCCAACTATGATGCTAGACGGTCTGCCGCCGTCGAAGTTCTTGTTAAGATTATCATCATCTTTACCGCATGCAAATGCAACTATCTGGGCTGCTACATTAGCTTCGAGTTTCTTCTGGCTGGTGCTGCCCTGTATGACTACATCCGTACCGGTCTGGTTTTCTTTAAAGACGATGAACTGCAGCGGCACGATGGTCTTGCCCTGATGCAGCAGCTGGTAGAAGGAATGCTGACCGTTAGTGCCAGGCTCGCCGAAGAGCACCGGACCTGTCTTGTAATTTACAGGTTCGCCGAAACGGTTGACGGACTTTCCGTTGGATTCCATGTCAGCCTGCTGAAGGTGTGCCGGGAATCTTGCAAGAGCCTGTGCATAAGGAAGAACGGCAGTGCATTCATATCCGAGCACGTTTCTTTCGTATACACCGATGAGCGCATCCAGCATTGCAGCGTTTGCCATAGGGTCTGCCAGGGCGGCAAGCTTGTCAGCTTCAGCAGCTCCTTTAAGGATGGCATCAAACACATCTGAACCTAATGCGAGAGACAGAACCGCTCCGCCTACAGCCGAAGTTGAAGAGTACCTTCCGCCGATATAATCATCCATGAAGAAAGCTGCAAGGTAATCGCTGCTCTTTGCCAGCGGTGATGTCTCGCTGGTTACAGCTATCATATGCTTTGACGGGTCAAGACCGGCAGAAACAAGAGCGTCCTTTACGAATGCTTCATTTGTAAGGGTCTCCAGAGTAGTGCCTGACTTTGAAACCAGAATGAAAAGTGAATGTGCGACATCGATGGACTTAAGAACGCTTACTGCATCATCAGGATCTACATTGCTTAT
>CACZGY010000078.1 GCA_902780815.1 uncultured Eubacteriales bacterium | reverse complement strand
TCAGGCGTGCCCTCACAGACTATGCGGCCGCCTTCATCGCCTCCCTCAGGGCCGAGATCGATTATATGATCCGCCTGTTTGATCACATCGAGATTATGCTCGATAACGACGACCGTGTTGCCTTCGTCGACAAGCCTGTTGAGCACGTAGAGAAGTTTCTCCACATCGGCAAAATGAAGACCGGTCGTAGGCTCATCCAGGATGTACAGAGTCTTGCCCGTACTTCGCTTTGAGAGCTCGGTAGCGAGCTTTATCCTCTGTGCCTCGCCTCCCGACAGCTGTGTGGACGGCTGTCCAAGACTGATATACCCAAGGCCGACCTCATCGAGTGTCTTAAGGTATCTGAGGATACTCTGCTGATTCTCAAAGAACGGTATCGCTTCTGCGACCGTCATATTGAGCACCTCCGAAATGTTCTTGCCTCTGTAACGGACCTCAAGGGTCTCGTGATTGTATCTGGCTCCTCCGCAGACTTCGCATGGAACGAAGACATCAGGAAGGAAGTTCATTTCCACCTTGATGATGCCGTCGCCGCTGCAGTGCTCGCAGCGTCCGCCCTTTACGTTGAAACTGAACCTGCCCGCCTTGTAGCCTCTGACCTTTGCCTCAGGCATCTCTGCAAAGAGGTTGCGGATGTGTGTGAACATGCCGGTATAGGTTGCAGGGTTGGAGCGCGGCGTCTTGCCTATTGGAGACTGATCGATATTGATGACCTTGTCGAAATTCTCTATTCCTTTGATCTCGCGGAACTTGCCGGGACGCTCCTGCGTACGGTTGGTGACACGTGATACTCCTTTATAAAGGATCTCGTTGACCAGGCTGGACTTGCCTGATCCCGATACGCCTGTCACCAGCACCAGCTTTCCTGCAGGTATCTTCACATCGATGTTCTTGAGGTTGTTCTCGGCGGCGCCGAGCACCTCCAGGTATTTACCGTTGCCGTCTCTGCGTACCATAGGCACAGCGATATGGCGCTTTCCCGAAAGGAACTGGCCCGTAATCGATTCAGGACAGTTTTTTATGTCTTCGACCGTGCCCTGTGCAACCAGCTCTCCGCCGTTCACGCCGGCTCCCGGTCCTATGTCCACTATGTGATCAGCCGCATACATCGTGTCCTCATCGTGCTCGACTATTATGAGCGTGTTGCCCATGTCGGTGAGCCCGCGGAGAGACGCGAGAAGTTTATCGTTATCTGCCTGATGCAGACCTATCGACGGCTCGTCAAGAATATACAGTACTCCTACGAGGCCTGACCCTATCTGGGTCGCCAGCCTGATGCGCTGTGACTCTCCTCCCGAAAGCGTTGCCGACGTGCGGCTGAGCGTGAGGTAGCCGAGGCCTACATCCTTGAGGAACCTGAGACGCGCCTTTATCTCCTTCAGAATCATGCTGCTGATCTTCTTCTCTCTCTCTGAAAGCTTCGGATCGAGATCGTCGAAGAAATCCATTGCCTGGATCACCGAAAGGTCGGTAAGCTCCATAATGTTTTTACCGCCTACAGTGACAGCGAGGACAGTGTCTTTAAGCTTGCGCCCCTTGCACACCGGGCACACGTCCTCAGTCATCATGTCGCTGATCTTTTCTTTTATATAGTCGGAGTTTGTCTCGCCCCATCTGCGCTCGAGGCTCGGAATGATACCCTCGAATGTATGGTTCATGTGCGAGATGCGGCCGGAACGGCTCTCGTAAGTGTATTTAAGCCTGCGGGTTCCCGTGCCGTGAAGAAGCTCGTCTTTGAACTTCGGCGGCAGAGCCTTAAACGGTACGCCAAGGTTAGTACCATGGTCTATGGCGAGACGGTTGAGCATCTGGCGGTAGAAACCCATGGCATCGAGTGTCGAGAAGACATTGCCGAGAGCACCATTCAGTATGCTCTTGTTTTCATCCGTGATGACAGCTTCATCCGTTATGCGGAGAGTGAAGCCGAGGCCGCTGCAGTTGTCGCAGGCACCATAAGGTGCGTTAAACGAAAACATGCGCGGTTCCATCTCTTCGAGTCCGACGCCGTGATCAGGGCAGGAGAATTTGGTCGAATAAACAACTTCGTGCTCCTCTTCATCTTTTATAATCTTTCCGTCCGCGCCGCCGGCTTCATCAGTATGCGCAGTGTCGCGCTTAGGCGTAAAGAGTACACTGCAAATGCCCTCGCCTTCCTTGATTGCAAGTTCGAGAGCTTCAGCGATACGGCTCCTGTTGTCGCTTCTGAGAACGATGCGGTCGATGACTATATCAATATTGTGCTTGTTGTTTTTGGCGAGCACGATGTCGCCGTCATCGAGACGCGACATCTCGCCGTCGACGCGCACGCGCGTATAGCCGTCGCGGCGCAGGCGGTCAAGGACCGCTCTGTGCTCGCCCTTGCGTCCTCTGATGACAGGAGCGAACACCGTCAGTCTCGTACCTTCCTCGTTCGACTGGATATTCTCAATAATACTGTCTATGTTCTGGCTGGTGATCTCGCGTCCGCATACCGGGCAGTGCGGGATACCTATCCTCGCGTACAGCAGTCTCAGATAGTCGTATATCTCGGTGACTGTTCCGACAGTCGACCTAGGGTTCTTGTTGGTCGTCTTCTGGTCTATGCTGATCGCCGGGGACAGCCCCTCTATGGACTGCACGTCAGGTTTCTTCATCAGACCCAGGAACTGCCTCGCGTACGATGACAGCGACTCCACGTACTTCTTCTGACCTTCGGCATAAATAGTATCGAAGGCAAGTGAAGACTTGCCCGATCCGGACAGGCCGGTCAGAACTATCATCTTGTCACGCGGCAGTGTGACATCTATTCCCTTGAGGTTGTGCTCACGCGCACCCTTTATAACTATGTTCTTTTCCATCTACTTTGCTCTGCTGCTTGCTTTGAGTTCAAACAGTATATCACGCAGCTCGGCAGCGCGCTCGAAGTCGAGCTGCTTTGCCGCTTCCTTCATGTTCTTTTCCACTTCGCGAATAGTCTCGCGAAGCTCTTTTGCAGTCATTGCCTTCGGATTCTTTATGTCTCTGTCGCCGGAGTATGCGGATGTTGCTCTTGCGATCTCGCGTACCGGCTTGACTATGGTCTTCGGGACTATGCCGTGCTCTTTGTTGTATTCGTCCTGTGCCTTGCGGCGCCGCGAAGTCTCGTCAATGCACACGCGCATCGCTTTGCTGATATAGTCAGCGTACATGATAACGCGTCCGTGCTCGTTACGCGCCGCACGCCCTACCGTCTGGATAAGTGAGGTCTCTGTTCTGAGGAAGCCCTCCTTGTCCGCATCGAGTATAGCGATCAGCGACACCTCAGGAAGATCGAGTCCCTCTCTCAGCAGGTTGATTCCGACCAGCACGTCGAACTTGCCCATTCTGAGATCACGGATGATCTCGAGTCTCTCAAAGTTATCTATCTCTGAGTGCAGGTACCTCACCCTTATGCCCTGCTCCTGCAGATATTTAGTGAGGTCTTCGGCCATGCGCTTCGTAAGGGTCGTCACGAGCACCCGTTCACCCTTCTCAGCGGTCGCATTGATCTCGCCGATGAGATCATCGATCTGACCCTTTGTAGGTCTTACTTCTATCTCCGGATCAAGAAGACCGGTCGGCCTGATGAGCTGCTCTGCAGTGACACCGCCGGAGCGCTCGAGCTCATATCTGGCAGGAGTTGCCGAAACGTAGACCGTCTGCCCCGTCAGCTCGCTGAACTCGTCGAATTTGAGCGGCCTGTTGTCGAATGCCGACGGAAGCCTGAATCCATATTCAACCAGCGACTCCTTGCGCGCGCGGTCTCCGTTGTACATAGCGCGCAGCTGAGGAAGCATCGCATGCGACTCATCGATTATAGTCAGGAAGTCTCCGTCCGGAAAGTAATCAAGCAGCGTATACGGCCGCTCTCCCGGCTTCAGGAAGTTGATGTGGCGCGAATAGTTCTCTATGCCCTTGCACGTGCCTACTTCCATCATCATCTCTATATCATAGTTTGTGCGCTGCTCGAGCCTCTCGGCCTCCAGCAGTTTGCCGTTAGACCTGAACCAGTCCAGTCTCTCGCGGAGCTCCTCTCTGATCGATGCTACCGCCAGCAGCATGTCTTCCCTGCTCGTAATATAATGGCTCGCCGGGAATATGGATATGTGCGAGCGCGATCCGGTGATCTCGCCCGTCAGCGGATCGATCTCGCGTATGCTTTCTATTTCGTCTCCGAAGAGCTCGACTCTGACCGCGCTTTCGCCTCCGGCAGGATAGATATCTACAATGTCTCCCCTCGCGCGGAAACTACCTCTTGAGAAATCCATGTCATTCCGCGTGTACTGGATGTCGGTCAGTTTGCGCAGAAGCTGCATGCGGTCCATCTCCATGCCCGGCCTCAGGCTTATGAGCTGATTGCGGTATGACGACGGACTTCCGAGACCATATATGCATGAGACCGAAGCGACTATGATGACATCTCTCCTCTCGAGCTGGGCTGCAGTCGCGGAGTGCCTGAGCTTATCGATCTCGTCGTTGATATCAGCATCTTTTTCTATATACAGGTCGGTCGAAGGTACATAAGCCTCCGGCTGATAATAATCGTAGTAAGATACGAAGTACTCCACCGCATTATCCGGGAAGAATTCCTTGAACTCACCGTGGAGCTGCGCAGCAAGAGTTTTGTTGTGAGATATGACCAGCGTCGGCTTCTGCACGGCCTCGATTATCTTAGCCATCGTAAAAGTCTTGCCGGAGCCGGTGACACCCATCAGTGTCTGTGCCTGCTCTCCCGCAAGGATGCCTTCCGCGATCTTCTTTATCGCCTGCGGCTGGTCTCCCGTAGGAGCATATTCACTTTTAACAACAAACTTTCCCATGGTGCACATTATCTTTTGTTTAAAAAAAATAATCAACCCCTTTTCAGAGGTTGATTAAGTATATCATATCTGTATTTTCAGAACAAGCGTTCAGTTTCTACTGATATGCAAATCCTTCTCCTGCGCTCTGCACAGGCTCGAATATGGACTGCGCCTGCTCATCGGTCAGTTCGATGCCGAAGACTTCCTTATAGTAAGCCTTTGCTTCTGCAATGACGTCAACGTCTTCGAACTTTTCAGGATATGCGGTCTTTGCCATCCACAGCAGTGTTACCGGGCAGTCGACTCCCGGGGTGTAGCTCCTGTACATGCCGAGCGGCATCTTGAAGACTCTGTTGTCCTGCACAGCCTTTACCGGACTCCAGTCGTAACCCGCTACAGTGTTGTTGTACAGATCATCCGGATAGTATGCGTTGAAGTTGGTCATGAAGATCAGATCAGGATTCCATCCATATACCTGCTCCATGTTGACTGCTACGGAGTTGTCTGTCGAGAGCTCCTTCGCTACGTTCTTTGCTCCGATGGCATCAGCCCACCACTGGCCGAAGAACTGCTGTCCCGAAGTCAGGAGTGTGGTGTCGCTGTACTGGAAAAGGAAGAATGCGTTTGCTCTCTCTTCATCAGGGATGTCCTTTACTCTTTTCTGTACCATGTCGTACATAGCATTCGACTTCTCCTCAACGATGGCGGCCTTATCGCTGTCAGGGAACATCTGGCTCAGCAGCGCGATCCAGTTGTTGAGGGTCTCGATGCAGTTATAGTTCCACTTGTTTACTGAGATAGCGACTGCAGCAAATCCCGCGTTGGCAAGCTGGTCACCGAGTTCAGCACTCGATGCGCTGTAGAAGACCACGTCCGGTTCGAGCTTTGCAAGCTCTTCCATGTTGACATTCACATCTTCGATGTAGCCTGTCTCTGCATTGAGGATCTCAGGATAGAGCTGTCCCAGCAGGCCGTTCTGTGCAGCTGTCATCGACGGCATCGGCATGCCTACGATCTTGTCAGCAGAGTCAAAGAATACGGCAAGCACGCTCGGGAGCGGATAGATATCGCATACAGCTATCCTCTGTATGTCTTTCGGAACTTCGACCTGTCTGTCGGCATGGTCCGTGATCGTGATGGTGTCGGAAGTTTCAGCAGCCTCAGCTGATTCATCTCCGCCGCCTCCGCATGACGCGAATGACATCATGCTCATGGCAAGTACCATTACGAGCACAAACAGTTTTAACGTTTTGTTCTTCTTACTCAGAATACTCTTCATAATCAGAAACCTCCTTTGATTTATATTATTTTAATTAATAGCTGATTTATATCCTCGACCAGATCAGGGATCTCATTCCTGTAGATGCGTCCTGAGAATGCCTCGCTTGGCAGCGATATGAACTTTGCGCTTTCCGGCACTATAGGTTTGTACAGCGGATCGGCTATGACGAAGGCCGCCCCCTCGAGTTCCGGGATTATGTCGTCTTCATCAGGTGTCATCCGGTCACACTCCCTAAGGATCCCCTCAGGACATTCGGTTGCGCAGAGCACCTTGGCAGGGATACCGCACTCAAGCTCGATCGTGCCCGCAAGCGACAGCGAAGTGACTCCCTCGCCTATCACTGCAGCAAAGCCTTTTTCATAAGTGCTTCCGCCCTTGCGTCTACGCTGATCTCACCCTCCTCGAAAGAGCTGATTCCCTGTTCTTTGAACTTCTTTACATTGAGTATTATCTGATCCGCCAGCAGACCCGGCAGCTCATTTCCGGCCGGGAACCCTATTGCGTACGGCATGCCGAATCTTTCGTAAAGCACTTTGGCCGCGCCGTAGCCGGCTGCCGATACGACCAGATTTACATCTGCTTCAGCGGAGCGCCTTATTTCATCAAGGCTGCTGCCCATAGCCCACTTCGACACCACCTCAAAGCCCTCTCTCCCGAGCCACTGAACGATCGAGTCGTCCGTTCCGTTTACCGAGAAGTCGAGCGGAGTAAGTCCGAGGACATTGACTTTGATCCCGTTCGGCCGCATGCAGCAGCTGTCCGGATCATCAACGAAACGCTCTGCGATGCCCGCAAAGGCCATCGATGCTCCGTGTATGTATGTGTTCATTCCCGTAGTCGGGAAGCCAAAACTCGGTATGCCTGTTCTGTGCTCTATCACCGAAGCGACAGCCTCGAAATCGAAACCCGTCATCGTAGGTATAGGTGTGCCGGCGATGGCGATGAATGCCGGCTTCAGTACCGCTGCTGCGTCGACGATGTCGCTTATGAGCTTCTCGTCATCGCCCATTATCGCTTCCATCTCGCTGATGCCGGATATGTAGACCATGCTGTCCATGTCGTACCAGCGCGGTTCGTCGTGGGTCGTGTACGTCGAGTTGCAGCCCGAAGCGTCATGCATGATAGTCATGCCGCCAAGTTCAAACAGCGCCGAGCACACGCCCATGACATCCGCTGAGTATGTAGAAATTATTCTTGCTGTCTGTTTCATCTTATGCACACCTCACAGCCCAGGCCTTTCACCTGCACAAGTTCACGCATCTCCTTCTTTTCAAGGAAGGCTTCACGCATCAGTCTGCATGTTCTCGTGACCGCCTCATAGCCTGTCATTCCGCCGCCCTCAACTACGTTGACGAAGTGATCCGTCTCTTCGAAAGCAGCTGCTTTCTGACCGATCGCCAGGACTTTGGCTCCGGCCTGCTCTTCAACGTTCGCGGTGCGCGCGAACCTCATTCCCGGGTGCACCGTCGGATAGATCATGAGATCCGGGTACTCCTTCTGCAGGCTTTCGAATGCTGCCCTATCGCCGCCCGGTATCCCGTCGGCATAGACCCTCGTGACGTTGAAGCCGTGATCGAGAAGCAGCTTTGCAAGGCCGAGAGGCCTCGGACAGAACGTATAGTCGATACTCACCGGAGTATCCCCTATGAGCTTCTTTGTTTCTTCAAGTTCCTTTTCGCACTCTGCCCTCAGCGCAGCAATCTCTTCGCTGCTCCTTGGCGCGGTCCCAAGTACCTCAGCAAGTCCCGCGAATGTCTCGTCGATCTCATCGTAGTCGAAGCTGAACTTAAGTGCATAGTGCGTTCCGCCCAGTCTGTGCGTTCCGCCCAGTCTTTCCGAGAGCATGTCGCCGCCCGGAGCTGCATCCGGATTGTACGAAACATAAACACGGCTCTCAGCCATCTGCTGGTATTCTTCGTAGGTTTTGCACGATGTGATCTCGTGTATCTTCAGGCCCGCGCCTTTCAGTATCTTCATGAGGTCACTGTCCTCATCCGTCGGCAGGTCGTTGCCGATTATTGCGACGGCTTCAGGATCGATCTCACGCTCATGCAGCAGCATGTAAAGGCGCGACCTCATGAGCTGGTCAGGGGTCAGTCCGCTCTTGCGCATGATAGGATTCATGTAGCAGTCGGTGAAATCAATGTCCGGGAAGCGGCTCCTGAGAGTCGCGTATATCATGTCGAGGTCGACTCCCGTAAAGTGATGCACACAGCTCGTATACACAAGGACTGCAGGCGGGCGCTTAGGGAGCTTGTTGATTATATCCGTAACACCTTCTATGACGAGATCTTCCATATCACCATCGAGAAGGTTGTTCTCTCTGACAGCGACCGTGGAGAACCTGTCAGTCGTCCCCATC
>CACZGY010000077.1 GCA_902780815.1 uncultured Eubacteriales bacterium | reverse complement strand
TCCCTGCTTCTTTCCTTCGTTAGCAGCAGCGATCTCTGCCTTAGCCTCATCCTTTGTCTTAGGGCCTTTGTCTGCAGCAGCAGCTGCAGCAGCAGGAGCTGCTTCAACCTCAGGTGCATCGCCAATAACTTCAATATCTTTTTCTCTTACGCCTGAAACATAGATGTCAGGTTTAATGAACATTGCCAGAGGACCTGTAGCTCCGGAAGGCATAAGGTTTACTGTGAAGATACCCTTCTTTGGATATACTCCGCATCTTGCAGTACCGCCGCAGTCTACTACTGCAACCATGACCTCGTCGTCAGGAAGAGTTGTCTTCCAGCCGTCTACTGCCTCACCACCTGTGAGCTCAGCGATCTTTGCAGCAACAGGGTGAATTCCGCCGCCTGTTACGCTCAGAACTGTGAAGCACTTTTCGGTTGGTGTAATTGTGAGAGGGCCGCCCCAGCCGCCTTCACCAGGATTAATCTTAATTGTCTTAAACATTGTCTTACCTCCTCACTACTTATTCTTGACCATGCCTGCATAGATCCTCTCTGTGAGAAGACCTCTGATGAGGATCACGATAAGACCAACGATGAAGTAACGAACTGCAAGACCGCCTGTGCTGAGTCCAGCCTGCTGCAGACCCTGTGCGATGCCGAGCCAAACGAAGAGCTCACCAGCATTTGCGTGAGGGAAAAGACCTGTGATCGGGTGTACGAAGCTGACGGCTGCGTCATAGTAAGCAGGTTTATACTTTTCTTCGCAGAAACGTCCAAATGTGTAGCACATCGGGTTGCCCAGGAAGAATACTGCCATTAAAGGGAGCAGTGTATACCTGAGAACGGCATACTTTGTAATCTTCTGAGCAAATCTCTCAACCTTATCAACACCGACCAGTTTGATGATGGAGTTGACCGCAGTCATAAGGCAGACGAGTGTAGGAATGATTCCTGTAACCCAGCCCATGAAGGTCTCTCCTCCTGCACTGAACAGTGACATAAAGCCTTCTGCCAGTTTTGCAACAAATTCCATAAAGTTCCTCCATTCATTTTTTCAAAACTCATCTTCATGCAGATTGATGAAGACTCTACTTATTATATATGACATACCGGCGGAGGCATTTGCCCCGGTTGCCTCACCGGTGATTCATATCAGATTGATATTTATCTAAGCCTTTTCCCTTGCTTTCCCCTTTTTGTTTCCATGAAAGCTTCCTGCTCTCTCGTCAGTTCACGATCAGTCAGCCTTACTTCGAGTGCTTCCATCGCACGAATGTATCCCTGCCAGCGCTTCCACTCTTTTTTATCAAGACTCTCTGTCAGTTTCAGAAGGTCAAAGATGCTGCTGCCGACAAGCGGCTGTCCCAGAAAAGAGTCCACCGGATGAAAGCGTGCCCACAGACCCGGTCCGTCCAGCGCCTCTGCACCTGTGATGATACCGTCGTTATCGCAGGCGATAATGGCAATGTGTCCATCAAAGAATTTGCCGCGCCGCTGTCCCATGCCGACATTTCCCAGCTGATGCACCCTGCGGACTGCTCTCTGATAACTCTTGATCTGCAGCACTCCGCCAAGTGACTGCATTATGAGCAATCCCAGTACTATCAATAACAGAATGGATACTCCGCTGAGTTTCATGATGTATACTCCTGATTCTTCGCTATTATAATGACTGTATTGTATCTCTAATCCATGCCAAATATCAAGGATTATGTTCTGACCATATGACTAAATTAACATATCTTAACCAAACTTCTGCGTTTTTTGCTTCAAAAGCGAGATTGACACAAATTTATCTATACAATTGCTTTAATATGCTTACAGTTTAAGAGTGTAAATGTAATAGAAGTTGCAAAGTTCAAGGAAGGCACCTATAAAATGTCAACTTTTGAAAACATGAAAAAACGCTAAAAATTTAAGCAATTGTTCTTGACAAATGTTTAAATATGCTCTAAGATAAGACCATAAAATGAAACTACACTGAAAAAATATATAAAAGGAAAAGAAAGAGAGGAAAAGATCCATGGTAAAAGCAGAACGCCCATTCCTGATTGTCAATCCAAAATCTTATCTCTATGGTCAGAAAAGCCTGGAGCTTGCAATGGCTGCTGACAAGACAGCCGCCGAGACAGGTCTTCAGATCTATTTCACATGCCCTTACGCTGATATCAGACTGATCAAGCAGAACACAAGCCATGTGATCGTTTGTGCACAGTCTCTCGATCCGCTTACACCGGGCCGCGGCATGGGACATGTTCTTCCTGAGTCTCTTAAAGAAGCCGGAGCTGACGCAGTGTTCCTCAATCACGCAGAGAACCCTAAGACTGTTGCCGAGCTGAGCGCATGCATCAAGCGTGCAAAGGAACTCAACATGATCACTGTAGTATGCGCAGACAGCACAAAGGAAGCTGCTGCAGTTGCATGCCTCGATGCTGACATCGTACTTGCAGAGCCTACAGACCTGATCGGAACAGGCAAGACTGCTGATGACTCCTATGTCACTGAAACAGTTGCTGCTCTCCACAAAGTAAACCCGGACGTGCTGGTCATGATCGCTTCCGGTGTTGTCACAGCTGATGACTGCTACAATGTAGTAAGACTTGGCGCAGACGGCACCGGCGCAACATCCGGCATCCTGAACGCTCCATCACCGGCTGTACGTGTACAGGAGATGGCAGAAGCAATCGTAAAAGCTTATAAGGAAAGAGAAGGTAAGTAATAATGAAGATTTATAAAGAGCAGATCAACCTGAAGTCCCACGGCGGAACACCTACTTTTATCAATATCACGCCTGAGGTAAAGCAGGCTATCGCAAACAGCGGCATCCAGAGCGGGATCGTAACTATCATCTCTCCGCACACAACATGCTCCGTATTCTTTGAAGAATTCGTACACGACCTTACTGAAGACGGAACAGAGTTCCTGCAGATCGACCTGAACGCCGCACTCTGCAAGATCATTCCGGATCAGACTGAGATCCCACCTGCTGGTCCTTACATGTATCCTGGTCCTGAGCATTATGCTGACGTAGCTTCCTGGCCTGATGCTGAAGCATATCTGCCTGGCGGCGACAAGACAGCTCTTCTCAACTGCGATGCCCACATGAAGGCTACCCTCCTCGGCAACAGCGCTACGCTCGAAGTCGAAGGCGGAAAGCTGGCAGTCGGTACCACAGGCTACGTATACTTCGTAGATTTCGACAGAACCAGAGAACGCGGCAGAAGATGCAGAGTAATCGTCATGGGTGAATAAATCAGAACAAGGAGGATACAAAAATGCTCGTAAATTCATCAGTACTGTTTAAAAAGGCTCAGGAAGGCCATTACGCTATTCCATCTGCAAATGTTCTCGACATGGAGAGCATCAAGAACCACATTCACCTTGCAGAAAAGCTCGGTCTCCCTCTGATCGTCGGTGTAGCGGAGAGCCATCTCGGTGACAACATCACCCTTGAGGACGCAGCTCTGGTCGGAAGAAAGTATGCTGCAGAAGCAAGCGTTCCTGTAGTTCTGCATCTTGACCACGGCGAAAGCTATGAGACATGCAAGAAGGCCATCGACCTCGGATTCACTTCCGTTATGATCGATGCTTCTATGAAGAGCTTTGAGGAAAACGTGGAAACTACCCGCAAAGTCGTTGAATATGCGCACGCCCGCGGAGTCACCGTTGAGGCTGAGATCGGCCATGTTGCCAGCAATTTCGACGAGAACGACACAGAGACACTGTACACAACAGCTGAAGAGGCTTCTTCTTTCGCAGAGCAGTCAGGCTGCGATTCACTGGCTATCTCGATCGGTACTGCTCACGGAGTTTACAAGGCTAAGGCAATTCCTGAAATCAGCTTCGATTCTCTTGCAAAGATCCGTCAGGCAACAAATGTACCTCTCGTACTTCACGGCGGTTCCGGCTCAGGAGATGACAACCTCAGCCGCTGCGCTAAGGAAGGCATCTGCAAGGTCAACATCTACACTGACCTCTACCTCGCAGCTATGAAAGCCCTTGATGAAGAGGATGCTTCCAACTACTTCAAGGTAAGAAACGCACTTCAGAAAGGAATGAACGACTGTCTCGAGCATTATTTCAAGGTGTTCGGAACAAGAGCATAATACTGCAAAGCAAGCGACACGCAATTTTACAGATAATAAAAGAAGCGGAAGTTCCGTCAGGAACTTCCGCCTTATTATTATGTGTTATTTCTTATTTTACTGTGCCTGGGCAAGTTCAATAAGGCGCTTGGCGCATTCGGTATCGGTTATGAGGATATTAATAAAGCCACCGCGTATCGCGCCAATTACAGCATCCACTTTTCTGAGTCCGCCGGCTATGCCGATCTTGCTCGGGATCCTGCGTATGTCCCCGAGACGCATCGCGGCTACGCGGTCATTGTAGAAGCTGTACTGGTCAGTATTTCCGTCTTTATCATAAAACTGCAGGCACATATCGCCTATGGCTCCGCGCTCTACCAGTTTTCTCCGCTCTTCTTCTGCCAGGTATCCTGCCTTGCTCAGAGTATGTTCCGTACCGTCCGGAACTCCTATTCCTACGACAACGACATTCAATCTTTTGAACTCATCGAGAATGTAGTTGACTGCTTTTTCTTTCATGAAGAACTCGAGGACCTTCCAGTCAGAAAAGACCGCCGGCGAGAGAAACTGGGTGTATGTTCCGCCGAACTTGTCCGCAAACTTTCTTGCGATCTCGTTTCCCTGCACATCTGTGCCTTCGACGGTGATCCTGCTGATACTTCCCTCAAGTGCAACAAAGAGGAGATCCTTGTGTTTCTCATAGGTTTTGTTGGTGTTAACGACATTGTTGAGCGTATTGCCCATTGCCACACCTATCCGGTCACCTTCTTTAAAGAAGCTATGCAGATAGTCCGACGCACTGCCAAACATATATGATGCTGCTTCAGATCTGGTGTCGAGTATACTGTTTTCAACGATCAGGACATCTTTAAGTCCATAGGCTCTCTCAAGTGTCTTTTCCATTTCGCCGTAATCATAGAACCGCGGGTTATGCAGTTCTATCGTGACTATTCCCATATCACGGCCCTTCTGGAGCATTCGCAGTACTGAAGACCTGGACACACCCAGATAGTCCCCGACTTCCTGCTGATTCATATTATCCTGATAGTAAAGGCTGCACACCTTATATATCAGCCGCTCGTCATCTACGATCTTTTTCATTTCAGATTTCCTTTTCGGGATTATTGCACAATTCTCTCAGTTGAATTAATGCATTTGTTTTAAAGTGCGTTTACATTATATAGACCGAAGTTGACAAAAGCAACCGTTCATCGTCAATTTTATAACGATTATTGAAAACCTATTCATTTGTATATACGCATTTGTGTAAATTATTATGGCTAAATGATGCTTTTTAACCATATGTTCTGAACAAAACGCTTGAAGTTGGGTATAATTAGACATATAATACTTAATGTAAAGAGATATTAAACGCAATATAAAGGAGGTCCCACATGAAATATGATGTAACCGTAACAGGTCTCGGCGATATGGCGCTTGCATTCCTCGATCCAGCAATGGAGATGAGATTCGTGATTCTTTTCAATGAAGACGCCCCTGCTGAACTGGCTGAGCTGTCTATCCTGCATACAAAGGCAGAACTTACAGAAGCACCTGCTCCTGGAGATACAATGAAGATCGGCGAGAAGACTTACAAAGTCACAGCTGTAGGTGATGAGGCTATTCACACTCTCAAGGAACTGGGACACTGCACACTTGCGTTTACAGCAGATACAGAGCCTTATCGTCCGGGCTGCATCAACCTGGATGGTGAGGTCATCACAGAGGCAGATGTTGCAAACGGAACAGTCATTCAGATCTTCTAAGCAGTCTGCATAAAAACGTTATAAACAATACCTCATATAAACCTTAAAAACCCATAACTCAAAAGCATATGACCAACAAGGAGGATTACTGTTATGCTTAACATGAACTGGAAACTGGAACAGAGAGAAAAAGAAGGCAAGATCATCAAGGTCGGTATCGTCGGCGCAGGACAGATGGGCCGCGGAATGGTTACACAGATGGTTCTCATGAAGGGAATGACACCTGCCATCGTATCTGATATCAATGTTGATCTCGCTGTACAGGCTTTTAAATATGCAGAAGTTGCTGACGAAGAAATCGTAGTTGCAAACACTCTTGAAGAGGCAAACGCAGGAATCGCTGCTCATAAATATGTTGCTTGCGGCGATGCATCTTTCGTTTCCGCAGCAGAAGGCGTTCACGCTGTAATCGACTGCACAGGAGTTCCTGATGTAGGCGCTAAGGTTGCTACAGACGCTATGAAGAACGGTAAGCATGTAGTAATGCTCAACGTTGAGACAGACGTTGTTATCGGACCTTACCTCGACAAGTTCGCTAAGGATCACGGCGTAATCTACACAGGTTCCGCTGGTGACGAGCCGGGCGCTGTAATGGAGCTCTACTGCTTCGCAAAGGCTATGGGCCTCAACGTAGAAGTAATGGGCAAGGGCAAGAACAACAAGCTCGACTATGAGTGCAACCCTGACACAGTACTCGAAGAGGCTACACGCCGCAAGATGAGCCCAAGAATGCTCTGCGCTTTCAAAGATGGCACAAAGACAATGGTAGAGATGACTGCTATGTGCAACTACACAGGTCTTATTCCTGACGTAATCGGCGGACACGGCCCTGCAACAGCTCCTGCAACAGCTCCTGGAACAGAGGGCGTTAAGCAGCTCAACGAGATCTTCAAGCTGAAGAAAGACGGCGGAATCCTCGACAAGCACGGCGTAGTTGAGTACGTAAACGGAATCGCTCCTGGCGTATTCGTAACAGTTTCGACAGACAACGCTGAGATCGCTTACCAGCTGCAGTACCACAGCATGGGTCCTGGACCGCTCTGGACACTCTACAGACCATATCACCTCTGCAACCTCGAGACACCGCTCACAGTTGCCAAGGCTGTTATCGACGGAGAGAAGACATGCGTAGCTAAGGACGGACTCGTAGCAGAGTGCATCACAAGAGCTAAGATCGACCTCAAGGCCGGCCAGAACCTCGACGGAATCGGCGGATACACAACACTCGGTTCGATCTGCACAGAAGCAGAAGCAACAGAGAAGGGTTATGTTCCATTCGGTCTGATCAACAAGAACGCTGTTATGAAGGTTGACTGCAAGAAGGGCGACCTCATCACATACGACATGGTTGAGCTCGACAAGAACACTCTGATCTACAAGCTCAGAAAAGAGCAGGATGCTATGTACGGAAAGCACGTTCTGTAATCGCGTTAAAAAATCCACCTATACTTAAAAAGAAAACTGCCGGATCTTTACAGATCCAGCAGTTTTTTCTTCTTGGTTTCAAATTCTTCTTTTGTAATTATATCCAGATCCAGCAGTTCCTTAAGCTTCTTCAGCTCTTCGTAAGGATCCGGACCTGCAGGCGGTGCATAATAAGTCCGGTTTTGCCCAGGGCTGTTCTCAGGATCCGGCCCGCCGCTTTCGCGCAGTTTTTCAAATTCTCTCAGTGCCAGATCCAGCTTGCTTTTTCTTGACCGGGCAAACGGGATCGGGATGTCCTTGCCTCCTGTCCGCAGGGTCAGTATTCCATATGGAGAGAATATTGGCGCACTGGTGATCTCGAGAGATTCGATCTCATTGTATGGATAGATATGACCGCGCGCGATCAGTTTATCATCATCAAAGATGATCGGATCTATGCTTAGCTGTCCTTCTATTTCATGATACATGACTTAGTCCCCTTTTTTATTGCAAACCTAGTTGCCGCCTTCAGGCGGTGTTTCTGTACCGCCGCCAGAGCCACCTGTATCGCCGGAGCCGCCGTCACCGGAACCGCCGCCGTCATCACCGGAGCCGCCTCCATCACCGGAGCCGCCGTCACCGGAGCCACTGCCATCGCCTGAGCCGCTGCCGTCACCTGAACCGCTGCCATCGCCTGAGCCACTGCCGTCACCTGAACCGCTGCCATCGCCGGAGCCGCTGCCGCCTCCATCTTCAGGAACAATTTCCGGGGTGTTTTCTGTATCCGGTACAACAACGGTATCGTCATCCTTATCTTCATCATCTTTCTTATCTTTTGAAGAGTCGCCGGTATACTTTCCTGCATTCTTTTCAGTACCTTTGGTATAATACTCGCCGTTTTCTTTTATAACATTTGAAGGCATTTCCCTGTATTCGCCGTCCCGGATACCGTCGACCTGACGCATTATCCGGCTCCACAGCGCCGCTGCCTGAGCAGATGAACCGTTCATCTCCACGTTGAGGTCGGTGCCTATCCACAATGCAGCCGCGTAGTCAGGAGTGAATCCGTCAAACCATACATCAAATGTGTCATTTGTTGTTCCTGTCTTACCGCCGACTTCCACGCCGGAAATAGCAGCATTCCCTGCGATTCCTCTTGAAACAACTGACTTGAGAAGGTCTGTCATTACCCATGCAACGCCCTCATCAAGCACTTTTGTCGACTTGGACTCGCCTTTCAGCAGCACTTTGCCGCTGCTGTCTTCCACGTCTGTATAGCATACAGCAGTATTGACGCTTCCGCCGTTCGGGAAGGCCGCATATGCGAGAGACATTTCCAGCGGAGTGACACCGTATGTCATGGCTCCCAGCGCAAGTGCGG
>CACZGY010000076.1 GCA_902780815.1 uncultured Eubacteriales bacterium | reverse complement strand
TGGCGGAGGACATGGGACTCGAACCCACGGGGCTGTTACGCCTTACCTGATTTCCAATCAGGCTCCTTAGCCACTCGGTCAATCCTCCACGGCTAATTAATAATTGAACTATGTCAGCCCGATTATGTTAACACATCGGGTATTTGTTTGCAACTGAAAGAATATGAAAATTAGTCATCTTGTGAAAACATGTTCCGGATTTCGACTGCTGAGCTTTTTACCATTTTGAGAATCTTTCCTCTAAGGCCTACAGCTTCCTCTGTATACGCTTCTTCTGATATCGGATACTCTTCAGAAAAGAAGTCGTGGTCATAACTTTCGTCAGCTATATGGTCGTCCTCGAAACCGGCATCAGAAGGTACCATAAAATAGCGGTAATTATGTTCGGTGTCATCCCAGGTCGCGTCTATATAATAGTACTCGTCGTTAAGTTCAATGATGTTCCATGTATGAGCACCGTAATAGCCTAACTTCGAAAGGCCTTTGCCAAAGATGATCCTGTTATCGATCCCGGCTTCGAGCAGCAGTCTGTAAAGGCTGACAGAATACCCCTGACATACAGCACGTCCATCTATCAGCGCACCATATGCAGTTCTCACTATATCACTGCTTTCTTCAGCTGATTCATACTCAACGTTATCACAGATATAATCATGTATAGCAGCTATCTTCTCAAAATCAGTCTTTTCATCTAATTCCAGGCTCTCAATGATTTCATGGACTTTTTTATCCACTTCGGCTTCCTGCTGAGCATCATCATAATAAGACAGTATATACTCTACTTCAATTGCAGGTGAAAGGCCCACATATGTAGTTTGGGCTGACCCTTTGTAAGAGGCGTACTGAAACCCGATATAGTCTCCTTCATCTGGTTTGCCGGTATGATCTGTTGCCTCTTTTATGAGCCTGCCGATGGTCTCCTGCAGACCTTCCTGATCAGTGCTGCCCTTCAGACCTATTGTCACTTTCTCCGCCCGCTGCTTCATAAGTCCGCGCAGTTCTGCGACAGCTTCTTCTTCGGTATCATAATAAACTATATCCGCAGTCCGGGCATAAGAAGATGCGGCAGCAAAGCATATTATCAGAGCTGCCGCAACTGTTATTATCAACATTGAGATCAGACGCACCGGAAGGCGCTTATTCTTATCCTGTACCATTCTCTGCAGTGATGTTTTTATTCGTAAATCTCCCAATGACCCGTCCTGAGTGCCTTGAGCGCTCCTTCTGCGAGAGCTCTCATCTCCTCTTCACCCGGGAATCTCATTATTGGTGCGATCTTGCTGACATATGAAGCGATCTCGTCACAGAATCTCTCCGAATAAGCCATGCCGCCGGTGAAGATAATAGCGTCAACGTTGTAGCGCAGAACTGCCGACATAGCGCCGATATCCTTTGCCAGCTGATAAGCAATGGCTTTGAATGCCATCAGCATTTTCTCATCTCCGTCATTGAATGCAGCATTCTCAACATCTCTGAAATCCTTAGTTCCTGTATACGAATACACCCCGGCTTCCTGTCCGATGATCCTCTTGACATCAGCCTTTGTCATGCCTTCCTTGAAGCAGAGATTGACAAGAGCATTAGCAGGGAGTGCTCCGCCTCTGTCCATGCCCATGGCTCCGTCGTCCTTAACATTGTTTACATCAACGACTCTGCCCTTCTTGTGAGCAGCAACGGATACGCCGCCTCCGAGATGGCAAACCACAAGATTGAGTTCTTCATAGGCTCTGCCAAGATGCTTTGCAGCCTTGCGTGCTACCGACTTGTGGTTGAGAGGATGGAAGAACGACTGTCTTTCAAATCCTTCCAGACCAAGTCCGGAGTATCTTGCGAGAGGCTCCATCTCGTCCACGCATACCGGGTCAACGAAAAATGCCGGGATTCCTACAGAGTCAGCCAGTTCCTTTGAGATATATGCACCGAGGTTGGCAGCATGCTCGCCATAAGGAGGGTTCTCTATATCGTGAATGACTGCATCATTAACCTTGTATGTGCCGGATGGAATATGTTTGAAGAGTCCGCCTCTTCCGCAGATAGCATCGAAGTCCTCAAGCTTATAACCATTCTTTTCTATGGTCTCGAGGATGGCAGTCTTTCTGAACGGTGCCTGATCCACCACATGCGGATATTTTGCGATTTCGGAAGCATCGTGGTCTATACCTACGCGCATTACTTCCTCTTCATCCTCAAAAACGCATATCTTGGTTGATGTAGCGCCCGGGTTGATTACAAGAATTTTCATTTTTCGATTCTCCTTTCGGTATCTGTTGCAGCTGATCTCTGTCAAATAGTCCCCTTTTTCAGCATGATTACCTGTTCATGCGGTTGTTGTATTTACGCCTCTCAAGTTCTGTAAGCAGTTTTTTGCGGAGGCGGATGTCTGTAGGCGTTACTTCGACAAGCTCATCATCATCGATGAACTCGAGCGCTTCCTCCAGAGTAAATGTTCGAGGAGGTGTGAGCTTTATAGTGTCATCAGAGCCCGCAGCTCTCATGTTAGTGGCCTTTTTGGCTCTGCAAGGATTGACGACCATGTCATCAGACCTTGCGTTCATACCTACAAGCTGGCCCTCATAAACATGATCCTGAGGTTTCACGAACATCTGGACTCTTTCCTGTATGGTAAAGATTGCGTATGCCGTGCAGTTTCCCTCTTCCTGAGCTACAGCAACTCCATTGATACGGCCCTGTATATCGCCTTTCCATGGTTCAAAGCCGCTGAAGCGTCTTACCATAGTGCCCTCACCGCGTGTGTCGTTTATGAATTCTGAGCGGTAACCCATGAGGCCTCTTGTAGGAGCTGTGAACACTATCTTTGAGTATCCGTTGCCCTCAGACATCATCGCAGTCATGAGAGCCTTGCGGATGTTCAGTTTTGCGATGACCGGCCCTGTATACTCATCCGGGACGCTCACCACTACCTCTTCTACAGGCTCGAGCTTTTCTCCGTTCGGACCGCGCTTTATTACTACTTCAGGTTTAGATACAGCAAGTTCATATCCCTCGCGGCGCATGTTTTCTATGAGTATTGACAGATGAAGTTCGCCCCTGCCGGACACCTTAAAGGAATCCGTCGTATCTGTAGGCTCAACCAGAAGTCCGACGTTTACCTCGAGTTCCTTCTCAAGTCTGTCCTTTATATGCCGCGACGTGACATACTTACCAACCTTGCCGGCGAAAGGCGAGGTGTTTACCATGAAGTTCATCGACAGCGTCGGCTCTTCAATGCTTATTGTGCCGAGTGACTCAGGATGATCCGGGTCACAGATGGTATCACCTATAGAAATATCAGGGATACCCGATACCACCACTATGTCACCTGATCCGGCCTCCTGTGTGACGGTCCGGCTGAGTCCCCTGTAAACGAAGATCTGATTGATCTTGTTTTTTGTGGCACTGCCATCTCCCCTGGTAACGGAAACCATCTGGGCTTCTTTTATTGTTCCGCGGGTGATCCTGCCAATGCCAAGCCTGCCGATGTAGTCATCATACGCGAGTGTCGAAACCTGCAGCTGCAAAGGTTCATCATCTGCATCAGGGTATGGATCACAGTGTCTGGTTATACACTCCAGAAGAGGTTCTATGTTCAGTCCCCCATAGCCCTTCGGAGACTTGCGTATCTTTGAAGCACCCTCTCCGATCTGTATGCCCTCTACTTCCGACGGATCATTTACAGCGATACCCTGTCTTGCTATGCCGTAAAGGATCGGGAAATCCAGCTGATCATCGTTGGCTTCAAGATCCATGAACAGCTCATAAACTTCATCGACTACCTCATCTATCCTCGCGTCTTTCTTATCGATCTTGTTGATGAAAAGTATTGGATTTATGCCCTGAGCAAGCGACTTGCTGAGTACGAATCTCGTCTGAGGCATCGGTCCTTCGCTGGAGTCTACCAGCAGTATAACCGTGTCTACGGTTTTCATGATACGCTCAACCTCTGAGCTGAAGTCTGCGTGTCCCGGTGTATCAACGATGTTGATCTTATAGTCTTTGTACATGATCGAGCAGTTTTTGGAGTATATCGTGATTCCGCGCTCTCTTTCAATTGCATCGGAGTCCATCACGCAGTCCACGATCTGCTCATTATCCCTGAATACATGCGACTGTGCGAGCAATGCATCAACCAGCGTTGATTTGCCCGCGTCTACATGCGCTATAACTGCTATATTTATTATCTTTTGTTTTTCTGCCATTATCAGTCCCTTAATTATTATCAAATGTTCTTATAAACGATCTCAGATCTCTTGCATAATCTATTGTTGTAGGTGCAACTCTCAGGTTCGAGAATGCATGTCCTTCTATGTCGTCAGAGTACCATTCAGGCTCTGGTACATCCAGAGTAAGGAAGGATATCGCCCAGGCTTCTTCAGAGCCAAAGGCCAGAGCGTACAGCAGCATATCGTAGTAATAATCGCTGTCAGCAAGGTGGTTCTCCAGGAGCTCCTTAGGTGTCGGATGCGATATGAATTGCCTGAGGCGGCGCACCTTGTTTACGGTCATCGCATTCTCTTTACCTCTCGCTCTCATGATAACGATGAAGAATTCCGCGATGCCCGATGCAATTATCATCGGGATAGCCGCATAAGGCTTTCCGGTGTTCTTTACCACTCTGAACACTGTGTATATCACCGGCAGTGCGAACACCATAGCAGCGAGCATTTCCGCGTATCTGCGCGAGTCTGCCGATGATGAGTCTCTGTCATCAATCGCCTTACAGAAGAGAAGTGCTGCGACAGCCCCTGTGACTGCGACCAGAACAGCTTCGATGTAGTTCGGTGTCTTATAGTCATAGTAGTATGAGAACATGGTTGAGAGACCAAGCGCTATGCCAAGCAAACCGGCTCCCGCTGCTCTGAACGCGCGTGACAAAGGTGTGAACGGTGAGCTTTCGTTTGTAGTGAATCCTGCAGCAACATCATCCGTGATCGCGGCTCTGACTTTTTCGATCCTCGGCCCGATCTTTTCCATGCTGAGTGCCCTGCCCTTGTACACATCTTCGAAGAGAATCTTATGCGCATTACGGAACATTTTCTCTTCTCCGACCGGTGCCTTGCCTCTGATCAGCCTGTAACGCTTAGGTTCATACTCGCTTATAGTGAGGTAGCCCTTTTGTGCGAACTGAAGCAGCATGAGGATCACATCTCTCGTCCTGACTTCACTGTTGAAAACATACCCAAGTTCAACCGGCGTGAGCCCTTCTATCGGCTTATTCACTTTTCTCTTTTTTACTTTCGGATCTCTGCCGCCGATGATCCACAGGATCAGAAGGATCAGAGACAATCCTGCCATTACGAGCGTAATAGCCGTTATCGACCAGCTTCCGTCAAGCGCTTTCTCCCAGTATCCGTCCTGCAGCTGCGCCTTGAGAGTTATACCGAAGTTTTCAGGGATCATCTCCCCTTTGACTCTGACTGAATGTGCGGATTCATCCGCTTTGAATTTGATCTTGTTGTTTACATCCTGCACTCCGAACTGTCCGGCATAGCACTGCATGTCATCGAACGGGAAGTCGTCAGGAAAGCTGACATCGATCGATACTTTTCCTATCGGCTGCTTCCACTCAGGCAGAAGCACATCGAAGTAAAACATGTCTTTAGCGCTGTCATGATCGCGGTATTCACGTATCTTGTATTTGATCGTATATACATGCGCCCCTTTTGTGAGTTTCTCAGGATCGGTGATCCTCACTTTACTTGCCTCGGAAGCAGTCTTTGCCTCGTAAAGCGCATTCTCCACCTCTATTTCGCCTATCCGGAAGTTTCCGCTCGGTATCGCAAACTCCACGCTCTGCAGCTGATCAGGTATGTTTACGCTGATCTTTTCCTCGACTGTATATGTATGGTCCTTTCCTACTGCAGCAGTGAAATCATAGTGTGTGACTTCGAACGCTCCTCCCTGCACACCCACGGCATTGACCGGGGCATCGGATTCGACATTTTCAGGGCCTGCGAACACCTTTACTGCGACCGGTATTGCAAAAACGATCACTGCAAGCAAAAGTGCTGCTGCTAAATGTATTATTCTGTTTTTATTGTTCTTTGATCTGGTTGTTTTGTTCAATTTACTGTTAATCCTTTATGAAGCCATAGTTATTAATATTTTAACACTCCGGGAGCTGTTCTTTCAAGCCCGCCGCCTTTCCATGCAGGCTTGATAACAGCTCGCGCCAGTTGTAAAATCACATCAAATGGATAACTTTTTACCGGCATGGCAGCCGGAATTTCGGAGGTTATTATGGTGACTAAAAGAGAAGATTATATTTCCTGGGATGAGTATTTTATGGGAGTTGCCATTCTGGCTGCAAAGAGAAGCAAGGACC
The DNA here is from genome assembly GCA_902780815.1 of uncultured Eubacteriales bacterium. Lineage (GTDB taxonomy): Bacteria > Bacillota > Clostridia > Peptostreptococcales > Anaerovoracaceae > Crickella. The sequence continues at coordinate 449 of CACZGY010000076.1, read as the reverse complement.
CTAACACTCAGGTCGGAGCCTGCATAGTGGATAAAAGCAACGTCATACTCGCGACAGGCTACAACGGTTTCCCTAAAGGCTGCTCAGATGATGAATTCCCATGGGACCGCGAAGGTGAGATCACAAAATATCCTTTCGTGGTGCATGCTGAGCTCAACGCTATCCTGAACGCATCAGGCAAGGACTTAAGCGGATCCAGGATCTATGTTGCCCTCTTCCCTTGCAACGAATGCGCCAAGGCAATAATCCAGTCGGGCATCAAAGAAGTCATCTATCTCTCCGACAAGTATGCTGACACGCCTTCGACCCAGGCATCAAAACTGATGCTTACGACAGCAGGTGTAAAGCTGACTCAGATGCATCCGGATATCGAGCAGCTTGTGCTTGACTTCAAGGTAGCAAAATAAACAAGGAGACCATTATATGAAACTGATCATTACTGCTCCCCG
>CACZGY010000075.1 GCA_902780815.1 uncultured Eubacteriales bacterium | reverse complement strand
GGCATCAAAGAACGCCAGTGTCTGTCTCTTGTCGTGATATGTTGCTGAAACTATCAGGTTTCTTTTTGAGTCATAGCAAATACCGTTTCCGTGATAAACATCTACTACAGCGGATCTTCCGACTACAGTATTGTCGCTCATCCTTACCTTTAGGAGACGTCCCATCTGGTTCGCTGAGCTGACCATCATGTAGTACGCATATGTACCGTCAGTACAGCTGCCCTGTACCACACTATATCCACCGCTGGCTTCACCAAGCATGGTTCTGAGGTCAATAGCCTTACCTGATGCCTTGATCATTACCGGTCCGTTTATGGTAGTGCTGTAAAGCGCCGGCCTGTTGGTAACCGGTTCAAGAATTATCTCTTCCTCTATTTCTTCCGGTTCTTCTTCTGTATGCTCTTCCTGAGATGTTTCCTCCTGATACGGTTCTTCAGGCTCCTCCATGGATTCCTCTTCTGGAGAGCCTTCTTCCGGGGACGTCTCCAACAGTTCTTCAGGTGGCTGTTCTTCCTGGGATACTTCTTCCAGAATCTGCTCTTGCTCATGTTCCGTATTTTCCATAGGCTCTACCGCAGCAAAAGCAGGCAGTGGCAGTATAAATGCTGCTGTCAGCAGGATTGTTATCAGTCTTGTTATTATAGTGTTACTAATACGTTTCTTACTCATTTGCTCTGTTTCCCTTTTTTCTGTGATATACAATCAGTATGGCTACCGTCATCAGCAGGCCGGCAACCGTAGATGCGTAAAGCAAGTAAAAATACGGGTATATATATTTAAGCTCTACCTGATGTTCTCCGGCAGGGATCATCGCGCCAGTGAAGGATATATTGACGTCTTTGATCTTCTGTACCTCTTCGCCGTCGATATATATATGCCAGCCTTTGTTTCTGAGAATTGAAAAATACATGATGCTGTTCTGATCACAGCTCATCGTACCTTTCGCATAATCATCTCCCCATTCGCTTATCTCAAATTTTCTGCTATCAAGCAGACTTGCATTTTCATCATAGCTGTCCATAGGGACGGCATATAGTTTGATTGCATCAAAGCTGTATATTCCCGGATTGTTGATATATATCTCGAAATATTCCGGAGCATTTTCGAAATAACCCAGATTTATGTAGAAGGAGTCGATGTCATTGAAACTTCTTACTCCTCCTGCCTCAGACTTGGTTCCGTTCCAAACGGTCTCTGTGCCATCTCTGAAAACCTCTCTGTGAGCAGTTTTTATCTTGAATCCCGTTTTGTTCTTTACAGTCCCTTCTTCATATCCCTCAGTGAGTTCAGCCAGTTCCTTGTCACTTATCTTTTCACGTTTGAAATTTTCAAGAGCAAAAATGAGTTGTCGGTTCTCTATTCCATCAGTTTTAATATAAATACAGTCGACCGTGCTCCTGATTTTCATAATCCTATTATGATTATCAATTTCTATGCCTCTGGTCGGTTCGATTTCGATTTCAGGTTCCTCAATATTTAGTTTTATGTCAGATGCTGATGCATGTTTCACGCCCTCAAGCTTTCCATCATAGCTGTCAGGGACAACAGCCGTCTGCATAAGTGCCTGTTCGCGCAGATGCACAGGTATGCCGTCAAATTCGCTTCTGGTTATGTACTGTGAATATGAGGTTCCCAGTCCCATACAATATTTATTAGTAAACAGCTCATATCCTTCAACATCTTCTTTTTTTCCATAACCGTACGGGACATAAAGTGATGCTTTTTTATTCTTTTCTATGCTTGTATCCGTTGGGCTGCCGATAAAATACTTAACGCCCATTAAATAATCAAGCATGGCTCTACCATTATTTCCATCGACAAGAGTACGTCTGTAATTGCCCGCACTGTTACCGACCGCCTTGTTAAAATCATGCCAAGAACTTGGCGCCGACGAGAAACATGTATATACAGGTCTGGTTCCCAATGCGATGCTGGAGTTTATAACAGCTCCGACCGTACGGATACCAAAGTACCCGCCCTTCTTATCGTATCGGTAGAAAGAGTCATCTTTTTCCTGTACAGTTTTCATCACACTCTCTGATGTGCCCACCACAGCATGAATACCATCTCCCGCGTGCGCATATCCCGGTACTCCGTTTCCTGCATGTGTGAAACTGTCAAAAACCCCTATCTCCATAATATCCATCACAGTAATAAGCATAATGAATATAATTGCCATCCTGCAAGCAAGGGCATATGATTTCTCTCCATCTTCCCTGCTCATCAAGGATGCCCTGACATGCCCAAGTATGATAATTGCAGTGCCAAATATGAAACCAGCAATGGCTGCCAGCGCGGTTTTGCGGTTATCCAGCCCCATATACATGTATCTGTATACCACCCATCCAGCCGTAAGGATCAGCCATAGTTCCATAATGATGCAATTGACCCTCGATTTTAGCGTATCTACAGAAAAGTTTTCTATCGCTGCCCATGTAACGAAAAATGCCACCATGTAGAACCATCTTCCGGAAGGATAACTGAATCCGTTAAACATCCTGCAGACTGCCGGTATCTGTGAGCCGATGAGGAGCAACAAAGCCATAACAGCCTCTGTTTTTCCCCTGAATATTTTACGAATTATCATCGGCATAAGTGCCACTCCAACTATAGGAAGCCCGATCGCACTATAGGAATTTGCACCAGTCTTTACAGGAATGTATAAAGATTTTGGTACTGCAAGATACGACGCAACGGAAAACCAAGTCTGTTTTCCGGACCCCGTATCCGTAGTAGCTGCCGACATGCTCATTAGTATCTCAGCCACAAAGAATGAAGCGATCAGAATGCCTGCAACACCGCAAAGAATGAATCTTCCCGTAGTGCCGAAAAACTCCTTAGGGTGTTTCAATGAGCCGTTCATTATCATCCTGAGGATGAAATAGAATACAATCATTATTCCCGAGGCATATCCCCATACCACTCCTGCTGTCAGGAAGTAGAATACAGAAACGATAAATATGATCGGCGATTCGTTGTCAATTATCTTTTCCGCGCCGAGCATCAGGAGAGGAAACAAAAGTGCTGCGGTATTGAACCCCGCCTGATCGGGTAGCGTCATGAACATCCACATCGAAAATGCATAGCACAGCGCACCGAGTACATTCTGATTTGCAGTTAGCTTAACCTTTTTGCCGAAGCAGAGAAACGCGAGTCCCACACAATACTGCCTGAATATCGATACGATAGAGTACCCTATATCGATCTTTTCTTCAGGAAATGCGATTATCATATATGTAAACGGGTTAGCCAGTTTGGATGCGAACATGTTCCAGTTGTCGCCTCCTAACCCTATGCTCCAGTTCCACGCACCGAATCCTTTTCCTGCGATAACACCTTCAACAATATGTTTGACCGCAATATATGAAGGTATTATTTGTGTAAGACCATCCTTGTTACCGTCACTATTGGCAGTAACGAAGACAGATTTTCCCATGATATAGAAAGAATATGCGCCAAGAGCCGCAGCAACGAACAGCAGCGTGTATATTACCAGCTGCCAGAACATCCCATAGCCTTGCTTTTTATTCTCCGCCAATTCAGTTTTCAGATATCTATCTGTTTACCACTGTATAGTCCTGCGGATGCCGTCCTCGAACTTCGTCTCAGGCAGCCATCCGAGCTCGTTATGTATTTTGGTAGGATCGATCGCGTAGCGCTGATCATGACCCTTTCTGTCTGTAACGTATGTGATCAGGCTCTCCGGCTTCCCAAGCTGTGCGAGTATGATCTTCACGACCTCGATGTTGGCCTTCTCATTGTGACCGCCGATGTTATACACCTCGCCGATTCTGCCGTTCTCCAGAATGAGATCAATAGCTCTGCAGTGGTCTTCAACATAAAGCCAGTCGCGCACATTGAGGCCCTCGCCGTATACAGGCAGAGGCTTATCTGCCATGGCGTTTGCTATCATAAGCGGAATAAGTTTTTCCGGGAACTGATAAGGGCCGTAGTTGTTGCTGCATCTGCTTATCGTTACAGGCAGCCCGTATGTGCGGTGATAAGCCATCGCCAGAAGGTCTGCCGAAGCTTTCGATGCCGAGTAAGGACTCGAAGCGGTAAGAGGCATGGTCTCTACGAAGAAGAGATCAGGTCTGTCGAGAGGCAGATCGCCGTATACTTCATCAGTGCCTACCTGATGGAATCTTTTTACTCCATACTTCAGCGAAGCACCCATCAGCACCTGCGTTCCTAGTATATTAGTGCGCAGGAAGAGACCCGGATCCTCGATGGATCTGTCGACATGCGACTCAGCCGCAAAGTTCACTACCACATCGAACTTTTCTTCCGCGAACAGCTTGTCTATGGCATCGGCATCCGTAATGTCGGCTTTTACAAATCTGAAGTTGGGATCGTCGATAGCAGGAGCGAGAGTCTCGAGATTTCCCGCATATGTGAGCGCATCAAGACCGACTATCTCATAGTCAGGATGTGCTTTAAGCATATAGAAAACGAAATTGCTGCCGATAAATCCGGCTGCTCCGGTTACAAGTATCTTCATTTGACTGCCCTTTCCTGCAAAGTAATTTCCTTGTTTATTCTTATGAATGTAATGACTGCCAACACCAGCGCAAGGCCTGTCATAAGCACCGCATACATCGCCACTGCTCCCATTATGCCGTAGTTGACGACGAAGTATTTTGAAAGCATCAGTGCCGCCAGAGCCGTAGCTCCGTAGCTGTACAGCAGAGTCTTATGCATCCTGATTATTGTGATGACCGTATTGAAGAATACGGAGAAAGCCAGCATGCCTCCGCCTATAACTACCACATACAGCTCATTTTTATAGTCCGATATATCGATGCCGTATATCCACGAGAGAACAGGCACCGCGATGGTAGCAGCGACTATAAGAGCCAGCACTGTCAGTCCGGTTATTACACCGCACTGCCTCAGCACCAGGAATCTGAATCTTTTGAATCTGTTCTCAGTCCATACCTCGGCATAGCTCTTGAGAATAGGGTTGAATATGAAGTGCGCCACCAGGCTTATAACATAGGCCGGCATAAATACCAGTCCGTACAGTGCCTGTATCTCTTCTGTGAGATAAGCATCGATAGCATATTTAGGCGCATTGCTTATGTACATATTCAGGAAGAGGCTCAGGAACAGAGGGAATCCTTCTATCATAAGTCTCTTCATTGCATCCCTGTCGTAGGATGGTCTGTAATCACAATAGTCTTTACCGACGTTATAAGAGGTAAGAATAAACACCACGACGGAGACTATCACACATACGACCGATGCAAGCACCAGATTATGAGTCAGCACCACTGTAAGGCAGAAGGACAGGATCTCACATACATATCTGAAGCATGAGGCTTTGGTCGCCACATCCAGTCTGCCCAGCTGCTGCATTCTGCCGTGAATGACGTCAGAAAATGCCTGTATCATTTTGACCGTACATATGAGCATGATCACCGCGAATTTTTCCGCGGAATAGCCCTTGACGGTACTGCCGTATATGCAATACACAAGCGCAGCGATCATCATTGCCGTGCATGTGATTATCCTTATACCGTAATACTCAGGAAAACTGTAGCGCTCGTTTACATCAGATGACTGGAACCTTCTGAATCCGTACTGCCCCAGAAAGAGCAGAAGATTCGCCACTGCAAAAGCGATGGAATAGATGCCTGCATCTTCGAGCCCGTTCACCCTCGTCAGCACTATCGTGAGAACAGGTGAGACCATGGCTGAAACGCATGCATTTATTGTGTTCCAGACATAGGAGCTCCTGGTTATATTGTTTGTTTCAGTCAGCAATCTTTTTATGCTCATAGGTAGTAAAATTATACCATAATCCGCGGGCTGTTATCTTTATAATTGTTTAGGTTTTGGCATTCCGGGGACTCGTTATACCGTATTTGCCTGCCCTTCATTAATAAAAAATGACCCCCGCCGTCAGACAGGGGCATCATAAGCTGTATACTAATGCGAAATATTCAGTTTGCTGCCGGTTCTTCTAAAAGGTCTGAATACAGAACGGGACGTATGATGGCAGTCCACTCTTCATATCCAAGGCTGTTAAAGTGGAGGCCATCATCCAGAAAGAGCTCTCCCCTGTATGATCCGTCTTCTCTGTTCAGTTTCTTAGTTGTATCTATATATGTGACTCGGCGGTCTCCGAGCGAGTAATCGCGCACCCTGTTGTTGAGCTCCTGCATCTCAGCCCATCTTCCTGCTCTGTCAGGCTGCTGAGTCTGTGAGATATAGTAAATCTGCGTTTCAGGGAGCTCGTGATGCACATATGCGATGAAATCGATCGTATCAGTATAGGTGTCCTCGACCGTTCTTCCTTTACCTATATCGTTAGTACCTGCGTAATAGACAACCGCAGCCGGCTTAAAAGCAATTATCATGCGGTCAGAGTAGTAAAGGCAGTCAGACGTCTTAGCTCCGCCGAATCCATGGTTGAGCACTTCGAGCCCTCTTCGAGAGTTTTCCACTTGCGTATACTCGAGCTGCCATAGAAGATAACCTTCCCTTTTGGCAGGTCCTCTCCATAGCGGTACTCTATTTTTGATATATCAGATTCCCATTTTGTCGATGATGAACTGCGTTTGATGTCAGGCACGTAGGAAACGGCCTTGTCGTCACTGATCTGCTCTTCCGGCATGTCAGAACTTCCTTCTTTCTCCTGCGATTGTTCCTCTGTAACGGTCTGCGGGCTTTCTTTATTCCTGTCATCATTCTTGCTGCCGGAGAGGACAAGGACATAGAGTTCTCCGATCAAGGCCACACATAAAACTATTATCAGTATTATTATCCTGGTGCGTTTATGCATTTTACTGTATACCGATGATATCCTTTTCTATTACGAAGGCAGTAAACTCTTTATCGGTGATTTTGTAGCTGAAACCCGGATCGTATATAACGTCCTTCAGAACGATTTCTTCACCTGCAGGAATAGTCTCGTTGACCATTCCGCAGCCCCAGGCTCCGGCAAGCTTATTGCTGTCGCGAACAACGGCGATGACTACGGATCTTCCTTTGTGTACATCGCTGCTGTTAGGATTGTTTATGCTTACATCATATGTGTCCGGATCCGGGTTGAACTGTACGACCTTGCCGCTTGGCATCTGGTAGTCTCCGAGGTCCTTACCCGCATAAGCGGAAATAATGCTTACATCGCCCTGCTTTCTCGGAGTTCCTTCAGGAACCGCAATCTGACCGTAAAGATATCCGCTTTCACCCGGCTTCACATAGCCATATGCATAGAACTTGCCTTCTTTTCCGTCACGCCCGCTGAAAGCATTGCCCTCATAAGTGATCTTGTAATCTACTGCCTTGAGCGGAACGTTTCCGGTATTCTTCACTTTCAGGAGCACGTCTACCGGTGCGCTGTCCAGATCCGGCACCTGGCTGAAATTGATGTCTCTGCCCAGTACGCTCACTTCAGACTTGTCAATTGCAGCTTCTACAGTCTCAGTGCCCTCTTCCTCCTTGTCTGAAGGTTCTTCGGCCTGTTCGGTCTTTTTGCTGTCTGCCGGATCCGCCTTGGAAGAGCCGCTGCCTCCGCTGAAGTAGAAGATTACAGCTGCAAGCGCGATCAGTGCTGTTACCGCTGCAATAATGATTACAATCTTTGCAGGGAAGGGCTTTTTCTCATCTTTGTTCTGCACAGGAGCAGGAGCAGGCGGCACCTCGGGCATGCCATTCTGGACGAATGATGCCGGCTCACCAATTTCCGGGAGCGGATCATTCTTTTCGATCTGGTCCGGAGATCCATCTGCCGGCGCAGGCTCATTAACAGATGTTCCGCAGAATCTGCAGAACAGCGCGCCTTCTCTGAGTTCTTTGCCGCAGTGGCTGCAATATGTTGCCATTCTATACTCCTTTTTGTTTAACAATCAGTTTGTCTCTGCTTCCCTGGCTGTTGGCGTTGAACGTAAAGGCCTTGTATTCGCTTTCTCCGACGGAGCTTTCAAGATAATCTCTGAATTCATCTTCGGATACGTCCAGGTTTTCTTCTGTCCCAGGGTCATATACTGTATAAGATATATCACCCCCGTACCAGGTCTCCTTAGTGAAGCTGTACGAAGAGGCCTCTTCCGGATACGGCAGCCACTGTGCATATGTTTCCTTGCCATCCTCATAATAACTGAGTCTGCAATAGTCGCCTTGCATGAAATACCCGGCTTCTGCATCATCGGCAGCCCACAGTGTCATGCTGCGGAAAGGCCCTTCGATATATGAACCTTCTGCCCGTACGGTGTATATATACACCTGGTCATATATTTTAATTGCCAGCTCAGGTATATCATCATAGTCGATATATGCCAGAGCGAACTCAACAGCCGATGAGTTTATGAGACTTGTGTCGTACTCTTCCTGCAAATCCGAGGAATAGTCTCCCGAAAGGATTCCCTTATACTGATCGATCCAGTAATTAGTTGTGGCCTCCTCCGCCAGAGCCTGACAGTCCTTATAACCTGAATTTTCGCAAAGCAGTATATAAGCATCCTGCCAGTCTCCATCTTCCATACTAGCCTTAGCTTTTCTATAGTTGCTTTCAGGAATGAATATCTGGGTTACCAGCAGAAGGATTATCACTGCAGCAACAAGGACAGCTCCTCCTATTATGCCGTATTTACGCTCCTTCTCCTTCCTTGCTTCCCTTTCCGCAGCCTCTTTTGCAACGCGGATATCCCGGTCTCTTTTGAGCTGGTCTATATCAGGGTGGAGCACAGCCTCTTTGTTGCATCCGCATACATGACAGATGCTTTCTCCCGACAGATTTACCGCTCCGCATGAGCAGTGCCAGAATCCGTCTCTCTCATCAGCTGCGCCTACCGATGGTCCGTAAGTGAGCTTATACTGCTTCTCCATTTCAGGATCAGGTCCCAGAATCGAAGAAAGCGGTTTCTGCGCTTTAAGTTCAGCAGATACCGACGCGTCTGCAGTGATAACTTCTCCCCCCGTAGCTGTGACTCTGGTCACAAGGACATCCATTTTGGAGCCGCGCGTATCATTAAGCGGGATAACGACAGTATCTCCGACGGTTCTGTCTCTGAACAGTTCCAGCCCCTCGTAGCTGTGCATCTTTGTTTCCACAAGATTTCCCTGACTGTCCATGACATTTATCTGCACAGTTATGTCGTTTATAGACCTGTGATAAACACTGAACAGCTTCAGCTGCACTACATTCTGGCCGTTAAGGGAATCTCTGAGCAGATTGCCTCCGACGATCAGGACCGGGACTCCCGGAGTATATGTGAAAGGCGGGAGCTTGTATATAACTTTGTATCTTTCGCTCATGGCAAACTCCTTATTCTTTTTAGATAGTAGGCAGATCGCCTGACTCTATGGCATTTCTCCATTTATCGATCGCGTGGTCGCCCAGCGTCTGCAGATCCTGCACCAGTGCGCCGAGCTCATTGATCATCCTGTCAGTCTCTGCCGTTCTCGTTCCCTCAAGAGCGTAGAGCGCTTTATTGCCGAACAGCGTGCTTGGTCCTTCACCTACCACAATAGGCGAAAGATTTACATCTTTTGCGAATATGGATATCATGAACGCTTTTTTAATTCCCAGAAAAGCGATCAGAGCAGCTGCGCCAAGCATTACGGTCCCTATGATCATGGATACTGATGCACCGAACCCGTCTCCTGATGTAACAATCATCATCAGGCCCATTATGCCGAGGACTACAGCTATTATTATTTTCTTGAAGTCAAAGTTGACGCCGTAAAAGCTGCTTATACCGGATACCGATGAAAGGGTTACTTCCTGGCTCAGGCGGCTTCTGCCGCCGTAAGCGTTGAACATGAGCCTCTTGTTAGTGACTGTCATATAGCCCCTTGCTCCGCTCACGTTGGCGCACTGATACTGCTTAACAACAGTTTCCCCATCGGCCAGTACAAGCCCGTCAAAAGTATTCGCCGCAGCCGGCGCTACCGTCGTGGCGGCATTGGATGAAGTAGGTGCACTCATGGTAGGAGACGATGTGTATGACGGCGTGCTCCTGACCGGTACCGGGCCGGTCTGAGGCGCCATTTTGCTCTGAACTTCCTCTTTGTCTGCACTTACCTCTGCCACCGGCATGCCGCAATGCGGGCAGAATTTCTCATTATCTGCTATCTTTTTTCCGCAGTACTCACAAAACACAGCTTTTTCCTCCTTGTATATACATTTTATTCCTAGCTGAACTCATTGAATCTGAAGACAAAAGGTTCGCCTTTTATGGTGCTGACTATGCACTCACCTATCCGAAGGTTGTTTATATCCGAGTCCTCTATGACGTTAGCCTCCCTGAGCTGTTCGGATATGCCCTGCGTCTGCACCGAAGACATGAATGTCTGCTTTTTAATGTTCTTTCCGGAAAGATTTTTAATGAAATCCCTGGATACCCCGTCATTGATACGGAATGCAAAAGTAGTGCCGAATCCCGAAAGCATGCTCCTCCCGACATCCTCTCCGTATGCTGCGATCACCTGATTTATGTTCTGTATACCGACAAAGAATTTAGCTCCAAGGCTTCTCCCGAAGTTGATCCCGTCATCTATATGGTCGAGCTGCGGCAGCAACCTGAACTCATCTATGAAAAAGAACACATTGCCGCTGTTTTCTTTTCTTGAAAGGGTCTCCTTTATGGCAAGGTCTATCAGCAGGCGGTATATAGGTGTCAAAATGGAGCCTATGCTGAGGTCGTATTCAATAAAGACAACTTTTCCGCCCTTTTCCCGTACTATGTCGCGCATGGACAGCGAGCCGTTCTTTTTGAAATTTCCTACAAATATCTCCCTTACGAGCTGCTGGAGCTCGGCCATAACGCCAAGCGACTGACCTGATTTCGGATCAAAAATATATGACTGCATAGCCCGCATGTCATCGTGCTGATCGAGCACCTGTATCATGAGTTCAGGGGACATCATGTCCATATAAGCTCTGAGAGACTTGTTGTTGCGGCGGTTCGCCAGCGAGTCTGTTCTGATCAGATGCATCATAAGAGCATAGAACAGGTCCTTTGCGGCACTTGGGAAAAATGGCTGGCTGGACTTGTTTATCTTTTCGGAAAACAGGACATTCGCTATTTCAAGAACATTCTCTTCTATTCTTTCATCAGCCGTAACCTCATTGAACAGGTTCCAGTAATCTGTCTGAAACCCTCCGGTTGCTCTGTCATCATTGCAGATGACTATGTCGCCCGGCTGATAGAACTCTCTGTAATAGTCACCCTTGGTATCAAAAATGACCATAACATCATCTTTGGTCATTGTTCTTCTGGTATTGCGTATGAAGAGGTTCATGGCATTGGTTTTGCCCGTACCTATTCCGCCCAGAAAGAGCATGTGTCTTGACAGAATGTTGTTGCCGATAGGTATCGCTCCGGGTTCCCCTCGTTTGTTTTTCCCCGGCATCATATAGATCGGCGAACTGTCATTATAAGTGCACACATCACAAAGCCTGTCACCAAAGATAGTCTCTTCAATATTAACGCCTCCGTATACGGCCACTTATCCTTCACCTCCGGTTTTTATTAATAACTATACGCGTTTGTATTATCTTCGGAATTGTCTTCAGCACGGTCTGCTGAATTGTCCTGCCCGGCATAGCTGCTCTGATCTCTGACCGGTGCACCGCCTGTCAGGTCAGACGCTTTTTCTTCCTGCTGTCCCTGATTGTTCTCACTGTTTTCGCCGGAAGGCCCCTGCATCAATGAATCCCACTGGTTCTGGCCCTTCGATTCATCAATATCTTTCCATCCATTATCATAATTGCTCTGCCCCGAAGGAGTCAGTTCTCCGGCACTTTCGCTGTTATTATTGTCAAGGATCTCGGGACCTCTTTCAGGATCATATCCTCTGCGGCTTTGCTCCTGTCCTCCGTCTCCGTAACCAAGCAGGTCTTCAGGCCGTTCTTCTGCTGTATTTTCTTTCTGATTTTGCTCCTTATTTTCCAGCCTCTGCCGGGTCTCTGCAATTTCACCCTGAAGTTCATGGCTCCGGATCTCTTCCCTGTCCATGTATTTATCGTCATCTATGCACTTGCTGAGCTGATCATGTTCGCTCTGTGATATATCACCATGGTCAAGCGCTGCATCGATCTGATCACTCTGCATCCCGTCACGGATAGCCTGCCTGTGATCCAGATCATGATTGACTTCACTGAAATGAGCTTCCCTTTCTTCCAGGTATCTATGGTACTCAGGATCATCACCGAACCTGTCCGCCTGAGACAGCATAAACTCTGCAGCTGTATTATTACTGTCGAGTTCATTGACCTGCATGTCATACTCCGGGGATCCATTTCTGTAATTATACAGCTTCCCCTGGTCGTCACGGGCCGTCTCGGCTTTGATCATTTCACCCGTAGGATCATTGTCATACCTGCCGTTCTCGATGCAGTGCTTCTGAAATGCATGATTTCCTTCGTGAACGAGAGAATCAAGGGTTTCATACGATGATGTGTCCAGATTTACCCCTATTCTGTTGCTCTCGCCATTGTAGTTTCCCAAAAGTCCCGGATCTTCGAGCGAAAAGACTTCAGCAGGCTCTCTTCCGCTGGCTGCAGCGTTCCTGTTCTCAAATTCCTGGAGAATCCCCATCTTCTCCTTTTCGCTGCACTTCTGCCAGTTTGAAGTTTTGAACTGATCCAGAAGCTGATCCGCCGAATAATTGCTGTAATCCGGAGCCTTTTCCTCGGTCTTCTTCCTGCTCCACGGGAACCTCATGCTCTCACCTCGCTCATAAGGTGCGGTGCAGTATCCCCGGTTCTGATCAGCTTCTTCTCATATGCCGCAATATCTGCAGTAAAAGAATCTTCTTCAATGAAATCAGCCAGCCATTCCAGTGTGTCCTGAGCTTCTTCAAGGCGTCCCGCCTGTCTCAGCAAGTCTGTATATGTCATTGCTGAATCAATATCCTGATTCTCACCGAGATAAAGCTCGTACGCTTCTATTGTTTTCAGGAGAATGCCGTCAGCAAGTGATGAACCGGCATTTCTGAGCACCCAGTAAGCCATGAGGTAATCATATGTAGCCTCCCGATATTCTCCGGCTGCTTCTGCAAGCACTGCCGCCATAACCGATTTTACGGCCCTGCTGTCTTCAGATGATTTCCGAAGCTCCTGATACTCTTTGCCGGCAACTGCAGCTCTTACCTTTTCATCTGGTTCTTTGAAAACCCCCGATGTGGCGTAGCCGCACTCCGGGCACACGATGATCCGGTCACAAATCGTATAATCATGCGGATCCAGGTCGAGCCCAGTTGGACCTGTTACTGACAGACCTTTTATTATGCGGGTCTTATAACTTCTCCCGCAGAGTTTGCAGGTGATTTCCTTTTCTGTGTAGCTTTCTTTCGACCGGGACTTGTCTGTTGCTAAAAACGTTTATTCAGGATTTACCTCAATCTTTATGTTCTTCCTTGCTCTTTCGAGTGTGTTTATCGCCTCTTCGAGGGTCTTGCCTGTAGTTATGACGTGACCTATGCGGTGCGGTCCGATCCGGAAGGCGCTCACCTTGTCTCCTATCTTTCTGTCAAACTGTACATCTACAATGTCAGGATCAGGCGGATTGCAGTCCTCCTGCGACGCAATCGTTCCGGCGACAGTGCTGTAGAGCAGGTGGCATGCACACGGCTGTTTCTTTTCTGTAGGGAAATCCGCATGCTCTCCCATGGCCACTTTTACGATGTTTTCGTAATAGTCGATTCCGTAATAGATCTGTACCAGTTCTACAAGGCCGGTTCCTCCTGCGCGGCCGCCTATCTCAAGAACGTACGGCTTGCCGTTCTTCAGGATAAAGTCGGCGTTAACTGCGCAGTTGTCGAGCTTCATGGCTCTGACCGCTGCGGCAAGAGTCTCTTCCATATCTTTCTGCACTTCATCGTCTGCATCATATGGAGCATAATGTCCGATAGGAACACCCACATCTCCTTCAAGTACATAGTCGCCATGCGGCATGCAGAATTCAAGTTTGCCATTCTGTACGTATGCCTGTGCTCCGCACTCTTCACCTTCGATGAATTCTTCGACGATGAATGAATCCGATCTTGTAACAGCATGCGCCGCATCTACGGCTGCCCTAAAAGCTTCGTCGTCATCCACTCTTGTGATCCCTCTGCTTCCGGAGGAATCAATGGCCTTCACCATAAGCGGATATTCGAAGTCTTTCAGCTTAGCGAGATGATCTTCGTCATCGTATCTGAGCACAGCGTAGCGTGCAGTCCTGACGCCATTTTCCATGTATGCTTTTTTCATCAGGATCTTATCAGTAGCAATAGCTGCAGCTTCTGCAGAAAGGCCCGGTAATCCAAGCGCATCGCAGACCTTTCCCACAGTGATTATGGCTACGTCCGTTCCTGATGTGACCACTCCGTCAATCTTCTCATCACGGGCGATC
>CACZGY010000074.1 GCA_902780815.1 uncultured Eubacteriales bacterium | reverse complement strand
GCGCTCTGTACGACTCCCGCATCTATGAGTGCCTGCTGCACAACTGAAAGGTGCATGGAATCTCCGAGGCTGTCCGGAGTGACGATCTTGCAGCCCTCGACTTCGCCTGCGAGGATGAGGTTCGAGAATACCGGAGTTCCGTTGAGCAGCACGGTATCGCTTCCGCAAAAGCCTTCCGCGTCATCACTGTCACGTACCGCAAAGTTGCCGTTCATCAGCAGCATCTCGCGGAGCCTCTTTGTAGGATCGATATCGAATGACCGTTTTTTGCCGTTTATGGTACAACTGATCATGTCTATACCTCCTTTCCTGCGAGTTTGCTGTGCAAGCCGAAAGCGGTCACACCTATCAGATAACGTTTGTACGCGTCGCTGCCGAACATGTCATCTGCAGTCTCGAGCCCTGTGCAGACCCTGACCATCTCGACTATCTCATCTTCGCTTATATCCGGGTTCTCACGGAATGCTTTTTCGAGATCGCAGAAATAAAGCAGTCCTACATTTTTGACTGCGCCATACAGCGAGATGCCTTCACCGGTCATTGCAGCGCTCATGGTGAGAACAGCGTGGCTCTGTGCCGTATTTGCATATCGCTTCGACACTACCTTGATGTCTTTCGGAATGCTGACTGCTGCAATTAGCATATCTCCGGCTGATTCTGCAGATTCCATATAGGAATAGGCCGGCATGCTTTCAGTTCCGCCTGCCTTGAGTATTTCCAGTTCCGCATGTACCGCGAAGAGCACCGGGAGCAGATATGAGTCGTCTCTCAGGGCAGCGATGTTGCCGCCTATGGTCGCCATATTGCGCTTGGTGCGCGAAGCCATGAAGTGTGCCGCTTCCTTAAGATATTCAGGTACCTTTGCAGATTCGATTATCTGCTGGAAAGTGCACATCGCTCCGATGCGGACCATATCACCGGCATCTTCGATCTCATTGAGGCCGGCGCATTTTTTGAGTGAGATCAGCGTGTCAGCAGCTGCTGCGGCATCAGAACCGAGCCGGTTGACTTCGGTCCCGCCTGCTATGAAGACTGCCGACGCATTCTTTGCGCCGATCGCCTCTTCAGGGCTTTTTGCCATTAACAGTTGAGTTGCCATATTATATCTCCTTTAGTTCATACCCTATTTGAAAGGCATCGGTTCAGGATATTCCGTGATGCCCTGCGAATTGACCAGTTCAGCCTCTTCGAATTTGCCGAGATGTCTCAGCATGGTCTTTTTGACTGCGCGGAAGATGTTCTCATATCCGGTGCATCTGCAGAGATGTCCGGACAGGGCCTTCCTGAGTTCGTCATCGGTATACTCTTTTCCGGAATTTACTATCTCCCAGCTCGTCATGATGAAGCCCGGAGTGCAGAATCCGCACTGTATGGCTCCCTCATCAACGAATGCCTGCTGTATATCCGAAAGCTCTCCGCCGGGACCGGTAAGCCCCTCAAGAGTCCAGATTTCCTTGCCTTCTGCCCACACTGCAAGATATATGCAGGAGTTGAATCCCTCGCCGTTGATGATGACGGTGCAGGCACCGCACTCACCTACTTCACAGCCCTTCTTGACCGAGGTCAGATGAAGGTCATTGCGCAGCATATCCGTGAGCGACGAGCGTACGTCAACGACCTGTTCTATCTCCTTGCCATTGACAGTGCAGTGGACCACTTTATACTGTTTAGCCATTTATCTCACCTCCTGCCAGAGTTATGCATTCGCGCAGAGCTCTCTCAGCCATGACTACCGAAATGTGACGGCGGAGTGCCCTTCCGGCACGCCAGCTGTTACGCGGGTTGATGTCCTGGAGTACTGTCTCTGCAAATGTCTTGATGTTTTCCTCAGTAATTTCCTTGCCGTTTATGAATTCCTCGGCACTCGGAGCGCGTACCGGGATCGGCGATGCTACGCCGTATCCTATGCGGACTCTTTCAAAGGTCTTCTTGTCTTCGCTGAGTCTTACGTTGACCGAGCAGCCTGTGGTCGCTATGTCGAGCGCGTTCCTCATCGAATACTTGATGTAGTGGCCGAAGCAGTTCTCATATGATTCCTTAGGGATAAGTATCGCCGTCTGTATCTCCGCAGGCTTTATATCCACTACCTTTGCCTTTATATAAAAGTCTTTGATAGGTACGCGTCTCACACCTTCCGGACCGGTCAGTTCAATCACGGCATCCCACGCCATCAGAGTAGATGCCGAATCCGCTGATGTAACGCCGTTGCAGGTGTTTCCGCCAATGGTTCCGATGGCCCTGATCTGCGGACCTCCTACCATGTCAACTGCCTCACCAAGTACGTTTATGTATTTCTGAATGATTGGATCTTTTGTTATATGCGAGAAGCTGGTCAGAGAACCGATGCGGATGTTTTCCTCTTCATCGATCGAAACTCCGCGGAGTTCATCCAGCATGTAGATGCTCACAAACTCACACCCTGCCCTGCGGCCTTCACGTATCTGAACCAGCACGTCCGAACCGCCTGCGAGTATCTGCGCTTCCGGATGCTCCTGAAGCAGTCTGTTGGCATCCTGCACGCTTTCAGCTTCATAAAGTGCTTTTATGTCGTACATTGTAGTCTCCTTTCACTGCTTCTATTCTTCTGCAAACGAATCGTTGATCAGTCCGGCATCCGTGAACTCACGGAAGAGCGTATGCGGTGACAGCGGAAGCTCGTTTATATAAACTCCCGTTGCCTGGCCGATCGCGTTTCTGATCGCAGGTGCGACCGGACATGTAGGCGGCTCGCCAAGTCCCTTAGTGCCGTATGCGCTCGTAGGCTCGTAGTTCTCCACGAAGTCTGCAACCAGTCTCGGGTGATCCATAAACGACGACATCTTGTAGTCGAGAAGGTTGTTGTTGAGCGGTCTGCCGGTCTTTTCATCCCACAGAAGCTTTTCTGAGAGAGCATATCCGATGCCCATGCTCTGGCCTCCGTGCACCTGTCCTGCTGCCAGCAGAGGGTTGATCACCTGTCCGCAGTCATGCACGTTAACTATGTTGAGCACTCTTACACGGCACATCGGTATATCCACCTCTACCTCAGCGAAGCAGACTCCGAACGAGTAAGCGTTCGACTTTATCTGATATGTGGATTCAGCTGTCAGGTGCTGGGATCCCTCTGTTGTATAGAGCTTCGAAAGTGCAAGCTCACCTATGGTCATCAGCTCGCGTCCGTCCGTCGTTCTGATTATCTTTCCGTCGACGAGGTCGAGGTTGTAGACAGGCATGCGGGTGAACTGATGAGCCGCCTCAAGTATCTTTTCCTTAAGGAGCAGAGCTGTCTGCCTTACCGAGAAGCCCAGAGTGTATGTTCCCCTGGAAGCATACACACCTGTGCCGAACGGTGTGACATCAGTATCCTGGCAGGATATCGGGTGTACCATGCTGAGCGGTATGCCGACTGTGTCAGCTATCATCTGCGCAGCTACGGTATCGGCACCCTGTCCTATCTCTGTCTCTCCGAGCTGGAACTGTACCGATCCGTCCTGGTTCATGACTATACGGCATGACGATGTTTCAAGCGCGATAGGATATACGGCAGTGTTGTACCAGAATGTGGAAGCTGCTATTCCGCGCCTTATGTCGCCGGTCTGGTTTGCGTATTTCTTAGCTTTCTCGTAGTATCCGATGATCTCCGCGCCCTTGTCGAAGCACTGGTTGAACGTATCCGAATAGAGCTCGTTTTTCGAGAATGCGTGATAATAACCTACAGGCATCAGATTTTTGCGGCGGAACTCCAGCGGATCCATACCCACCGCTCTTGCGCAGTCCTCAGCGTGTACTTCGAATGCATAGCTGGCCTGAGGCATTCCGTATCCTCTCATCGCTCCGGCTACAGAGCGGTTCGTGTATACGGTCCATGTTTCTCCGTCGATGTTGTCGCACGGATAAAGCTGAGGGAACGCATTGAGCCCCTTGGCTGCAATAGCGTGTCCATGGGAGCTGTACGCTCCGTTGTTGCACCATGCCTTGAATGTACGTGCGGCAAAGCTGCCGTCAGGACGCATCCACGATGTTATATGATATTTGATCGCATGTCTTATACGGTTGCATATGAAGGTCTCTTCACGCGGCACGTCGAGTTTCACGAGGCGTCCGCCGAGCTGGATGCTTATCCATGCGCACAGAGGCTCATAGAGCACGTCCTGCTTATTGCCGAATCCTCCTCCTACGTAAGGCTTGATTACTCTGAACTTGCCCCAGTCCATGCCGGTCGCCTGACCGATGACACGGCGTACGATATGAGGGATCTGTGTTGATGTAACAACCACCGTTCTGTCACCCTCGCCGTATGCATAGCAAATGAAATTTTCTATGTGGCAGTGCTGCACAGGCTGTGTCTCGTACCAGCCTTCGCACTTTATAAGTCCCGGTTCTTTTATAGCCTCCTCCACGCTTCCCATGTGTATCTCGGTGTGCGCGAGCACGTTGTTAGGGAATTTCTCGTGGAGCAGAGGAGCACCTTCTTCCATGGCCTCCTGTGCATCAAGAACAAACGGAAGCTCTTCATATACTACGCTCTTTTCAAGTATGCGCAGCGCCTGTGAAGCGGCGACCTCGTCTTCGGCTACAACAGCTCCGATATCATCACCATAGAACAGCGGATGATCTGTCATGATCAGACGGTCTGCTATATCCTGATGATGCGGGTCTGTTGACCACGGATGGCCCGCGGTCGGGTAGTAGTGCTTTTCCTTAAGGTCGAAGCATGTGAAGATGCGGACTACTCCGGGTATCTTCTCGGCCTCGCTCGTATCTATGGACTTGACGATGCCGTTGGCTACTGTTGAATGGAGCACTCTTATGACGAGTGCGCTTTTATCGCACATGTCGTCAGTGTACTTTATACGTCCCATCGCTTTATCATGTGCGTCGAGCCTGGTGACCGCCTGTCCTATGTATTTGTTGGACATGCTCTGCCCTCCTTTCTGAGAATAGTGCTTACTCTCTGTTGATCTTTATCATTACCTTCGTTACGAAATTGTTTTTATCGGCTTCAATGAACTGATCTATTATATCGATGCAAATCTCTGTATCGCTGAGGCTGCATCCTTCATCGAGCATCCCGCCTGCAGCATCACGCATCCTTCTGAACGATTCCCTTATTTTTTCATGCGGTCCTTTATGGTATCCCACAAGATATTCATCCGGAGTAAGAACGCGGATACGGTCGCTGTATTTATCGAAATTCGCGGTCTCCTCTCCCGGGATCATAACTGCAAATGTTGTTTTGTCCCCTGTATAGAAGACTATCGTCGGATACAGATAAAAGAGTTCGTTCACAAAGATCTCTTCTATACCTCCGATCTCAATGTAGTAGATGTCTTCTTCAGAGCAAACAAAAACCTGATCGAACGCAGCATATTTCATCTCACGATTGACCATCGCGAATCTGTCGTTCATCACTGACTCCATCTTGAGCAGTTTCTCGTAATTCGCGCGTATCATCTTCATGCGCCGTCTCAGGTATTTTTCAGTATTATCCGGGTTGCGTCCCGGCATGAAACTGCCGATATCCTCGAGCGAGCAGTCAAGCTGTCTCAGGAACCGGATCATGCCAAGCGGATAAATCTGGTCATATTTATAAGAGCGCCAGTTATTATGCGGATTTCTGATCTCCGGCACCAGCAGTCCCTCTTTGTCATAGTGTCTGAGGAGCTGTACATTTATGTCGAACATCCTGGCAAGTTCGCCTATTTTCCATGTCCGGTCATAGTAGTTTTTCATCAGTCTACCCCGTTGAAAAAAACACCATAATTATAGTTTTCCAATTCAATTATAAGTGGTTGATTGTACCAAGACAAGAACATATAAGCAAAAACCTAAAATAATTTTGGGTTATGTTTTTAACCGCCGTAAAAGCTCCCTGAAGCTCCCTTCTGACACATTAAAACCGGCAGCATTTCACTGCCGGTTTTACATTTTTTATTTGCTGTTATTGTCTTTTATTTCTCTTCATTCTGATTGTGCAGAAGAGCCGGATCGAAATCGAATCCATCGAGACCGTGTTCAACATATGCTTCGTACTTCGCAGGATCGTGCGGTAGCAGGAGCTCCATGATGAGTCCTACAACGAATACGCCCGCTACCATGTTACCTGCAAAGATCTCTCCAAAGATCGACGGCAGATAATCAAAGAATCCTTCTACCTGAGTCACACCTACTCCAAGGCATAACGAGGTTGCTGCAATAAGTGTATTACGGTTGTCGAGACCGGCATCGATCATCATCTTTACGCCCGCCATCATGATGGAACCGAACATGATGACCGTGCATCCGCCGAGTACACAGTCAGGCAGCGTTGTGAAGAACGCTCCGATAGGCGGGAACAGTCCGCCGAGGATCATAGCCAGTGCTCCGAACATGATGCAGAAGCGGTTGACTACATGAGTCATGGCGATGAGACCTACATTCTGGCTGAACGAAGTGATAGGCGAAACGCCGAACACTCCGCCCGAGATAGCCGACATGAATCCGTCGCAGCAAAGAGATCCGGAAACTTCCTTTTCTGTGATGTCCCTGCCAAGGCCTCCGGTACATGCCGCCGTTGTATCTCCGATGGTCTCTACCGCAGAAACCATGAAGACCAGACAGAATGAGATAATAGCGCCTGCCTGGAATTTCGGCTTGAATGCGAACAGCTCAGGTATCGAGAATACTCCCATCTCCCTGATGGTATCCCCCATTGCACCGAAGTCAACCATTCCGAAGAATATAGAGATGACATATCCGAATATCAGACCGAAGAGTACGTACATCTGCTTCGCTACGCCTTTCATCTTGATATGGAAGACCAGAGCTGCTATGAGCGTGAGCGTAGCAACCAGAAGATTCTGCCATGCTCCGACAGGATACTTGCCTGATGAGGCGTATGAAGATACACCGACGTTAAGGATACTGAGTCCGATAGCAACTACTACACATGATGAAAGCAGAGGTGAGATGATCTTTCTCCAGTACTTTGCTGTAAGACCGAGAATACCCTCAAAGATACCTCCGACTATGATGGCTCCTACCATGACTCCGTAATCCTTCGAAGCGGCCGACATAGCTGCTGCCAGGAAGGTGAACGACAGGCCCATGACGATCGGAAGTCCGGAACCTATCCTCCAGACCGGATAGAGCTGTACCATGGTGCCGATA
>CACZGY010000073.1:12033-12654 GCA_902780815.1 uncultured Eubacteriales bacterium | reverse complement strand
ACTTCCGTACCAAACGCTGAAAATGGGCTTCCGGGACGGAAGTCTGCAATGGCAGAAGGAGTAAAACTTCCGTGCCAAACGCCGAAAATGGGCCATCGGGACGGAAGTCCACAAAAGCAGATGGAGTAAAACTTCCGTATCAAAAGCCGAAAATAGGCTTCCGGGACGGAAGTCTGCAATGGCAGAAGGAGTAAAACTTCCGTGCCAAACGCCGAAAACAGGCCTCCGGGACGGAAGTCTGTAAGGGCAGAGGGAGTAAAACTTCCGTACCAAACGCCGAAAATGGGCCTCTGGTACGGAAGTCTTCAAATCACGAGAAAATAAATACACTTTTTCTAAAACATAAAACATCAGGATTTGCACGATTTGCATTTCCTGATGTTTCATTTTTCGTTATGTCCCCTTAACTTAATGACATTGAGGATGAACTAATGTATTTTGTGTTATTTGCGGCCGAACATTTCTTTATATGTAGCGTGCTTGTCGACTTTTTCGCTGAGCTCTATCATGCGGTCGGTGTCGCCGATGAGGATGACGCCCTCGAGGCGGTTGTTGTGGAAGTAGTACTTCTCGTAATTGCCTCTCTGGTCGTCTCTGAACTCTACGGTACGGAATTTCCTC
>CACZGY010000073.1:0-12022 GCA_902780815.1 uncultured Eubacteriales bacterium | reverse complement strand
GCCTTGTACTCCAGAGCCTCGCCTGCAGCATTTGCTCCCGCGATGCGGCCGGTCTCGATCGCCTGTGCCCAGAATGCCTGAGGCTGTCCGTTTATTACGCAGCAGTCACCGGCCGCGTAAACATCCTTTACATTCGTCTCCATGCGGTCGTTCGCTTTGACCCACTTGTCAACTTCGATGCCGCTGTCTTCGGCGACCTTTGTGTATGGCCTCATGCCGGTCGACATGATGACGAGCTGTGCAGGGAATTCGGTGCCGTCATCGAGCACAACTGCATCTTCAGTGATCTCAACGATCTTCGCTCCGGTAACGATCTTTACACCGGCGGAGTTGCAGATATTCTCGAGCATCGCTGACGCAGGATCGTCGAGCTGACGAGGCAGCAGTCCCGGTGCGGTCTCGAGCACAGTCACGTCATAACCGCCGAGCTTGAGCTCCCATGCGCCTTCAAGTCCCATTACGCCTCCGCCGATGCAGACGACCTCTTTGGCGTCGCGCTCCTCGAGCACCTTTTTAATGCGGACAGTATCAGCGATATTTCTGACGCTTGCCACGTGTCCGAGGTCGGCGCCCTTGATAGGAGGCACAAAGCAGAATGCGCCGAGAGTGTAGATCAGCTTGTCGTAGATGAGCGCTCCGCTGCTGCCGTCAGGAAGTATGAGTTCAACACTCTTTCCCGCGGTGTCGATCTTCGTGACTGTCGTGTCAGCCATGAAGTAAATATTT
Source organism: uncultured Eubacteriales bacterium (assembly GCA_902780815.1). Lineage (GTDB taxonomy): Bacteria > Bacillota > Clostridia > Peptostreptococcales > Anaerovoracaceae > Crickella. Next base: position 11,296 of record CACZGY010000073.1, on the reverse strand, counting down.
CTTTCCTCGTACCACTCAGGCCCTTCGATCGCGGCCTGGTTACCGGAGAAGTCGGAGAGCAGAGCCTTGGTGAGCATCGGCCTGTTGTACGGCAGGTCGGACTCCTGGGTCACGATAGTGATGACCGCGGTACTGTTGCGGTCTCTGATCGCCTCGGCTGCGCTCTTGGCTGCCGGGCCTCCGCCCAGAATGACGAATCTTTCGGTGGTATCCTTTTTGAAGCTTGTCGCCTTGGATTCGACCGGTACGAACTTGTCGCTTCCGACACCGCAGACCGGACACGTGTCTGTGCCTTCCTCAAACTCGGCTCCGCAGACCACGCACTTGACCATCTTCTTCGCTCCGGCAGGAGTATCAGACTTCTTTACTTCCTTATTCTGCAGCACGCAGCCGAAGTTGTAGCCGAAGTCGAATGCGTCGAGCTGCTCAGTCTCGCTTGGCTTGAACCTGATGCGGTAGCCGTCGAGAACCTTCATCTTGAGCTGCTTGAGCCTTTCGATTATGTTAGGAACGCCTTCACCGCTCCAGCCGTAGCATCCGAACGCGCTTGCGAGCTTGCCCTTCATAAGAGGAGGGAAGATGCTCGTCGTGAGATCCCAGATCGGCTTGAGAGCATCCGCGACGATCGTCGGTGTTCCGAAAAGAATACCGTCAGCTGCATTGAGGTCTGCGATAACTCCTGCGACATCATCCTCGAATACCATGTCGTATTTGTGCACCTCGATAGGACCGCTTGCCTTCAGGCCTTCTTCGATCTTGTCGGCGAGGAGTCCAGTGTATCCGTAAGCGCTAACGTAAGGAATGACGACCAGCTTGGTATCCTTCTTCTCCGGCCTTGCGCACCATTCATGATATTTCTCCATCACCCAGTCGATGCCTGCATCCAGTACAGGACCGTGGCCCGGGCAGATCATCTGAATGTCGAGGTCCTTGATCCTTTCGAGAGCCATGTTCATGAACGGGTTCTTGTACGGCCCGATGATGATGTTGAAGTAATCCTGCATCGTGCGCATATAGTTGGCTTCGTCCTGACCGGTCAGCTTACTTCGCCTTACATCGCCCGATGGCGGACAGTAGTGAGCCCCGAAAACATCGCATGTGTAGAGAGTCTTGTCCTCTTCGCAGTAAGTGAACATGGTATCAGGCCAGTGCAGGTTAGGCACAGGCATGAAGTGCAGGGTCTTGTCGCCCAGCGAGAGCGTGTCGCCTTCTTTTACAGTCATGACGCGGAAGTCCGAGTTCATGATCTCCTTCAGAAAACTTGCGGCCGTTACCGTACAGACAACCGTGATCTTCGGGTTGATCGCGAGCAGCTTCTCGAGAGTTCCCGAATGATCCGGCTCGGTGTGATCCATGATGATGTAGTCGACTTTTGTGATATCGACCGCGTCATCAAGTTCGCCTTTGAAGGCTTCCCAGAATTTGTATTTTGAAGTCTCAATAAGGGCGGTCTTTTCGCTGCCCTTAAGCGTGTATGAGTTGTATGTGGTGCCGAACTCCATCTGCACGATGACATCCGAAATATGGGTATCCGGATCGAGCGCGCCGTTCCACCACAGCGTATCCGTGAGCTTTAACGAACTCATAATTACCTCCTTTTTCTTTTGAAAGAGCCACTTGTTTCTGAACGTGTTTTTCCTGTTTCTGCTGCGTGTTGATATTTGTTTTAGAAATGCAGTGAATCGCATCCTATTATTGGGAAGGAATACGAAGCTGCTGTTAAACGGATAATACCTTAATAATGTGATGAAGGGGAGAAAACTATATAGAAGATGCGTACTTTTCACGTACTTTTTTTGTACATAATCTATTTCGATAGGTGCTGCATGTGTAATATGCTAAAGAACATACTGATGTGCACGAGAAGCGGCAGCCTATTTGCTTTTTTCGAAACTATAGCGGATGTCCCGTGGTAAAAAAGGAGTTTTGAAAAAGTTTCTACATTAATGGGCGATAATCGACTTTCCATGTAGAAAAAATAACCAAATTTGAAGAATGATTATTTATTCAATCGCTTTTACACTGGATCTGGCAGTATTACAAGCTTTACAGGCAGTCGCAGAATTCTCTTGTTGACTGATAATTTGCCAAAATTACCATATTGATCAAGTGGACTGCTTTGAAGGAACTGGAAAAGGCATTATCTTTCTACATGAATAGCCTGTTTTAAGTGGTTTATGTAGAAAGATTTCAGAAACTCCTATTTTCAACAAACCTTTTTCTCGACTTTTCTGAAAATTTATTCTACCCAATGAATAAACCATAATTTCTAACCTTAGATAGATGAGAACAGCCACTTATCGCCACGTTCTGTGTTATTATTACTCTGAAAAGACGAAATACTATAAAGATGCTGTAAGTGCTGCAAGCGGTGTCAGGCTGCTCGTAGCTTCTTATGTGCAATTACAAATCTGTGGAGAAAAAATGGCCAGGAATCTTGTGATTTATTTTTCCCGCAAGGGACAGAATTATGTAAATGGAGATATTGTTGAGCTTGAGAAGGGCAACACTGAGCTCGTTGCTGAATATATACGTGACGCCGTAGGAGCTGACCTTTTCGAGATCGAAACTGTAAAGGAATACCCGGCTGACTACATGGAGTGTACTGAGGTAGCCAAGCAGGAGCAGAGGGACAATGCCCGTCCGAAACTCAAGGCGTATCTGCGCGACATAAGCGAGTACGACAACATCGTAATCGCAGGACCGTGCTGGTGGGGCACATATCCTTGTGCCGTATTCACCCAGCTGGAGAAGCTCCATTTCAGGGGAAAGCATGTATTCCCTGTAATGACACACGAGGGGAGCGGCGAGGCGAAGAGCAGGACCGACCTGAAGAAGTTCTGCACCGGCGCCAAAGTTGCAAAGTCATTCGCCATCCAGGGGTCAGCCGTAGCCGGTGCCGGAGAAAAGGTAGCCGCCTGGGCGCATAAGCATCTGGACTAGCGGCCGGCAGGGCGGTATCTGGACTGATCAAATGCTTTCACTGAAAAACGAAGAAAAGAAAGTAGAATATCTCGAGCTAATATACGACCTGGTATTCGTATATATAGTGGGGCGAAACAATGCCCTTCTCAGTCACTTTGAGAACGGCTTTGTTTCCGCGGATGCTTTTTTCGCGTACGTGCTCTGCACGCTGGCGATCATCCAGATCTGGAACTTTACCACGTTCTATATCAATATGTTCGGCCGCAACGGAGTGCGCGACCACATCTTTCTGCTGATCAACATGTACCTCATGTACTTCATCGGGGAGAGCACGCGCTTCGACTGGCACGCATACCAGGCGCAGTATCACATTGCGTGGGCGCTCATCCTCATCAATATAGGAATGCAGTACGTGATAGAGATGCGCAATCATCAGGCCGACGTCTGGAACCGTGACATAATAAAACGCATGGCAGTCACGCTCTTTGCGGAAGCTGTGCTCGTGCTCACCGCTGCATTTGTAAGTCCGTCAGTATCACCGTTCTTCTCACTGGCAGCGATCCTTACGGGCATCCTCCTTACTTCGCTCAGCAGGAGCAAGAGCCCGGCCGGCGCGGTAGACTTCACGCACCTTACTGAGCGTGCAATGCTCTACGTAGTGTTCACCTTCGGCGAAATGATAATCGTGGTCTCGTCGTATTTTGTGGGCAGAGGAGAATTCAGTCTGAATGTTATTTACTTCTCGCTCATGTGCTTCCTGATAGTCGCGGGGCTTTTCGTGTCGTACGAGATCATATACGACCACCTGCTCGACAGGGAGATGGAAAACAATGGCGTGCTGTATATGATCATCCACATATTTTTGATTCTCGCACTCGGCTTTATCACGGTGTCGCTCGAATTCATGAGGGAAGAGGAAGTTAGTCTGATGCCGAAGGTCATTTTCATAACTGCTGCGATTATCGGCTATTTCGCATTCCTGTTCTGCACAGGCATATACGCGAAGAATAAATGCAGAATGACACCGGCTTTCATACTGAAACTTGCGGGGATCACAGCTGCATTTGCGATACTGATGATGGTCTTCATGGAAAACATGAGAGTCAATATTTTCGTTACTGTTGCTTATGTATGGAGTATCGTGGCAGTACTGATCAGAGCAAAGAAGACTTTCGACAGAATNATCAAAACCGGACAGGTGAGAATAAATGAGGAGAATAATATGGCCGAACTGAAAGCAGGGATAAAAAACAAAGGTGAAATGACAGTGACCAAGGAGCTTTGTGCTGATGCCTGGGGAAGCGGCGGACTGCAGGTATATGCGACTCCGGCGATGATAGCCCTGATGGAGAATACCGCGTGGGCGAGCGTGGAGCCTTGTATGGAAGAGGGCAGGAGCACGGTCGGAACAAAGCTCGATGTAGCGCATCTGTCGGCCAGCCCGATCGGCGCGCACATCACATGCGAGAGTGAACTCCTCGAAATCGACGGACGAAGACTCGTATTTAGGGTGAGTGCAAGCGACGATGCCGGTCCAATAGGAGAAGGTCAGCACGAGCGCTTTATAATAAATGTAGAAAAATTCATGGCACGCACGGAAGCCAAGCTGAAATAAACAAAGCCAGTACCAGCTACATAAAAGGAGACAGTATGGGAAAAGTATATATAACAGGACACAGAAATCCGGATCTTGACAGCCTCTGCGCTGCATCGGCGTATGCTAATCTCAAGAATCTTACAGACAGTGAGAACGAGTATATTGCCATTCACTGCAGCCCGGTATCCGATCAGGTGAGGGAGCAGATGGAAGTGATGGGGATCGAGGTCCCGCCTTACAAGAAAGACGTCTTTCCTAAGGTAAGGGACGTTATGCTCGAGCCGCAGACTCACATCCAGGCGGGAGCGCCGATCTTTGCCCTCGTTAATGCATACAGCGAGGAGAACCCGTCCGTCGTGCCGATCTATGACGGTACAGATTTCAAAGGGCTTCTCAGTGTCGATGACATTACGAGATGGTTCCTGTCGGACAACAAGGAAGAGATACCTACATATAAGTTCACGATAGACAATATACTTCGGGTCATTCCGGGCAAGCTGCTGCGCAGGGGAAAGAACGACACCATTGAGGGATCCCTGCTGGTTGGCGCCGGCACATACGAGGCGTTCGGTGAGATGCTCGATGAGATCAAAAGCTGCATCGTTGTGATCGGACCGCGCAATGAGCATATAAAGCTGGCTGTCGAAAAGCAGGTGCCGGCTATCGTCATAGCAGCGGCAGACAAGGCGCCTGAAGTGGACTTCAGCGGATACGAGGGATCGGTATTCATGACGAACCTCGGCACGGCAGAGACCCTCAGAAGGATCAGGCTCGCGGAGACGATCGAATCCATGATGGAGATCGCGACCGAGACCATCGATATAGATGATCTGTTCGTTGAAGGAAGAAAGATATTCGCGAACTCCCATACAAGAGGACTTGCCGTAATGGAGAAGGGCGAGTTCAAGGGCTTCGTCACAAGACGCTGCTTCCTCGACAGACCGGTCAACAAGGTGATCATGGTGGACCACAATGAGCCGGCACAGAGCATCGAGGGAATAGAGACCGCAGACGTCGTTGAGATCATCGACCACCACAGACTCGACTCGCTCTCGACAACCATGCCTATATTCATAGCCGCCGAGCCGCTCGGAAGCGTCAATACGATAATCTATCAGCAGTATATAAGGCACGGCATCATGCCTGACCAGTATACCGCAAGGACCATGCTTACCGGCATTATCGCCGACACGCTGATCCTTCGCAGCCCGACTACGACCGTGCAGGACATGCAGGCGGTTGAGATGCTCGCGAGACTTGCAAAGGTACCGAGCGTACAGGAATTCGGAGAGAAGCTCTTCAGCATCTCAGACAATCTGGCGACACAGGATCCGGATGAGATGATTCTGTCAGATTTCAAGAAGTACGAGAACGCCGGCACAAAGATGGGAATTGGTCAGTGCGAAGTCACGACACTGTCGGATATCGGCGAATATGCGCAGACATACATAGACGCACTGCAGAAGATCGCCGACTCACTTGGCCTCGACTGGACCCTGCTCATGGTGACCGACGTTCTCAGAGAGAACAGTGTGCTGCTCGTATCGAACTACAAGGCGAACCGCAACCTGCCTTACACAAAGCTCGCAGAGCAGACATACGACATGCCGGGAGTTATGAGCCGCAAAAAGCAGCTGCTGCCGATACTCCTTTCAGTAACTTCAGCATAGTTACAAATACACCGCGCGCCGCAGATTACTTAAGAAAGGATTTGAAATGGGCGTTAAAACTAACTGGTACAAAGAAGCAGTCGTTTACCAAATCTATCCGCTCAGCTTCATGGATTCAAATAATGACGGCATGGGCGATATCCCGGGCATCATTTCGAAACTCGACTATATCAGGGACCTGGGTGTGACTGCGATATGGTTCTCACCGCTCTACGATTCACCGTGGAATGACTACGGTTACGACATCGCTGACTATAAGAAGATCCATCCGGCATTCGGCACTATGGAGGACTTCGACAGGCTCGTGGCCGAATGCCACAGGCGCGGCCTCCGGGTGATAATGGATGCGGTGTTCAATCATACGAGCAATGAGCATGCGTGGTTCAAGGCCGCGCTTGCCGATAAGAACTCGCCGTACCGCGACTACTACATAATCCGCGAGGGCAGAAGGGACAAGGATGGCGAGCTCATCCCGCCGACAAACTGGACATCCTCGTTCACCGGTCCGGCCTGGGAGCGCATCGCGGACACAGATGAATACTACCTGCACCTCTTTGCTCCCGAGCAGCCAGACCTCAACTGGGAGAATCCGAAAGTCAGAGAAGAGATGGCGGGCGTGCTGCGCTTCTGGCTCGAAAAGGGAGTCGACGGATTCAGATTCGATGTGTTCAACATGATCTCGAAAGTGTATCCGCTCAAGGACGACAAGAATCCCCTGCATTTTCAGAAGGGCGTGCAGTATTATGTTGACGGACCGCGCATGCATGAGTTCCTCAAGGAACTGAACGACAAAGTGCTCTCGCTTTACGACACATACACCGTGGGTGAGTCCTACATCCCGGACGAAGAGCACGCGGACAGATATATAAGTGAAGAATCCGGTGAGCTTGATACCATTTTCGATTTTGAGCATCTCACCTCGGATAACGCGTTCGGCCTCAAAATGATCCCGAAGCCGTTCAACCTCAGGCAGTTCAAACGCGGACTTATAAAGCCTCAGCTGAAGTATCACGGGAGAGGCTGGAACACTCTCGTGCTCGAGAACCACGACCAGGCAAGAAGCGTCAGCAGGTTCGGCATCAACACGAAAAAATACAGATACGAGGCAGCCACATTCCTCGCGATGATAACATTCCTGGGCTGGGGCACACCGTTCATCTATCAGGGCGAAGAGATCGGCATGACCAACACGAAATTCAGGAATCGCGATGAGATGAAGGACCCGGTGACTCATTTCATATTCGATATGGCTGAGGATCTGCATATACCTGAGAGGGTGGCATTCAGAATGATGAGAGGCGCTGCCAGAGACAATGCCAGAACACCGATGCAATGGGATTCATCTGCCAACGCGGGGTTCAACCTTGGCGAAAAACCTTGGCAGTGCATGAACCCAGATTATAAAAAGATCAATGTTAAAGCAGACCTTGCTGCAAGCAGCACTATGGTGACGGATCCGGCAAAATCGGGTTTTGATCCGGGCAAATCTATCTACCGCTTTTACCAGAAGCTGCTCGCACTGAGGAAGTCCGAAAAGACGCTGATCTACGGCAACACCATTGAGTACTATCCTGACGACAGGCAGGTCATCTCGTACAGCAGATGCCTTGACGGGAAGCGCTTCCTGATAGTCGGAAACTTCTCGGGCACACGTGCGGACTTCATCATGCCGGGAGACTTCGAACTCGACGAGCTTAAGATCCGCATGACTAACCGAGACCGTACGGACGCCGAAGTTGAAGAGATAATGCACATGAAGCCTTACGAGGCTATCCTGTTTGAAGAACATAGAAAGTAAAAAGGAGAATCATTATGGCAATCATGGAATACTTTACACCTACTCACGTATATTTCGGCATCGGCGCTGAGGACCAGGTCGGCGAAGTGCTGAAGGAGTACGGCGCAGTCAAAGTGCTCGTTCATTTCGGAAGCGGATCGGTCAGAAGGACAGGCCTGCTGGATGATATTGAGGAAAAGCTCAAAGACGCCGGCATCGAGTATGTTGAGCTCGGCGGTGTTGTTCCTAACCCTAGAGTCTCTCTTGTCCGCAAGGGAATCGAGCTCTACAAGAGCGAAGGCTGCGACTTCATACTGGCGATTGGCGGCGGCTCCGTTCTGGACAGCGCCAAGGCTATCGGCTATGGCGTATATGGCGGCGGAGATGTCTGGGACTTCTACTGCGGCAAGCGCAAAGTTGAAGGCACTGCACCTGTCGGCTGCGTACTGACACTTTCGGCTACCGGCTCTGAAATGAGTGACTCGTCCGTTATCACAAATGACGAGACCGATACGGTATTCAAGAGGGGTGTCAACACGGACTTCGGAAGAGTCAAGTTCGCGATGCTCGACCCGATGTTGACTGTGACCGTCTCAAAGTACCAGACAGCCTGCGGTGCTACCGATATCATGATGCACACACTCGAGAGATACTTCCATCAGGGGTACGCTCTCGACTTCACGGACCAGCTCTCATTCACGCTCCTCAAAGAGGTAATGAAGTGGGCTCCTGCGGCACTGGAAAATCCGGAAGATTACGACGCCAGAGCTAACCTCATGTGGTGCGGCTCGCTTTCACACAACGGACTCATGGCAGCCGGCAACTCCAACAAGGGCGACTGGGCCTGCCACCAGATAGAGCACGAACTCTCCGCGGAGTACGATGTAGCACACGGTGCGGGACTCGCAGCCATCTGGGGATCCTGGGCGAGATACGTGCTTGAAGTCGATCCGTCGAGATTCGTCAAACTCGGCGAAGGCGTATTCGGCGAAAGCGACCCGGTCAAAACGATCGAAAACTTCGAAGCATTCTTCCGCTCGATAGATATGCCGACAGACATCAAGGGCCTCGGCCTGAACTTCGACGAAGCAGCATGCCGCACAGCAGCGCTGGGAGTCACTTTCCAGAATGCCCGCAAGATCGGCAATTTCAAAGTCCTCGACACCGAAGATATCTTCAACATTTATATGATGGCCTCGGGACTGAAGTAGGAAGGTGCGGCATATATGTTTACAAACAACAAAGCAGTGGCAGCGCTGTACTTCATAGCATTTATCGGATGCCTGCTGTCATTCATCAAAGAGCACAGCTGGGGATATCTGGTTGCAGCCGTCGTATGGTTTATGCTAGGCATTTACTGCCTGGTTAAAAAAGACGACGACATTGGATAGAAGGATAGCCGGTCTTGAAACGCAAATCACTCAAACTGAATATTGTGCTTATTCTGGATGCTGTACTGATAGCAGTTCTTTTTATTATGCTTGTCATGACCAAAGCGCCGGAGGAAGTCAAAGGTTTGAGTGTTTCAGGAACGACATATGATTCTGCTAAGATAACCTGGAACGCATCAGAAAATGCGGAAGGCTATTTAGTCTACCGGTCTGAAGACGGAGAAAAGTTCGAACGCATAGGAATCACTGAAGAGACCGATTACACGGATACAGATCTGGTCACAGGCAAGACCTATTCATATATCGTGGCTTCATACAACGGGATAAAGAGACGGACAACGGATAAAGATTCCGCAGTTACAGCCGAGCCTGCACTTGATACGCCGCAGCTTAAGGTCTCAACAAAAAAAGGTGAGATAAAACTCAACATAACTGAAGTTGAAGGCGCTACGGGTTACGAAATATATCGCGACGACGTAAAAATCGCAGACCAGTCCGAGCTGAGCTTTATAGATAAAGATGCTGACAGTGATGAGACGATCCATTATTCTGTAAAGGCGTACCGTGTACAGGCAAGCGAGTCTGCTGCAGAAGACACCGAAAAAGAAGCGCTGCCTGCAGACGAGACGAAGGAACCTGTGATAGAAGAGCCGTTTACTGCATATAGCGACATGAGCAAGGATGTAAAAGCGAAGCTGGTATCTGCCGGCGATCTGGAAGCTGAGATCAAAGGGCAGGATATAGTTTTTACATGGGAGCCAAGCGACAAGTATGCAAGCTTCAAGCTGTATAAAGGGAACGACCTTCTGACCGAAACAAGCGGGACTGAGTATACCCTTACAGATTTCGACCCGGAAGAACAGTATAAGATGAAACTAGTCGGCTACATGGAAGACGGCAAGACAAAAAGTCCGGAAAATGTTCAGACGTTCAAAATAAGCACAGAGACAAAGACCAATGAGGAAGCGATAGATGCCGCATGCGAATGGGGCGTCAACATAGCTGACGATGATTCCTTCGCATATGGTGAATGTCCGAGGGCGCTCCACAATGGATGCTATTTCTGCAAGACAAACGGCAAAAAGGGCAAGGGGTATGAAAAGACATATATATGCAATGCTCTAGTTCATGCCTGCTTTGCGCATGGGGCAGGCGATCCGGAGATGCTAAAGGCATGTAAACAAGGCGACAGCGTAGGCATGACCGAGAAGAGCTATACGAGATATGGCGACTGGAAAAAAGTCAAAAAGCCTTCAAAGTCCAGCCTGAAAAAGGGTGACGTGCTTGTTGCGAACAAAAGTATAGGCGGATCAGATTTTCATCATGTTGCGCTCTACCTCGGAGATGGAAAAGTACTGGAAGCTACCAGAAAGGGCTGGTCCGCAGAGAGTATAGCAGTAAGGCCTCTGGCAGGCATGTATTACGACAGATACGATTTCGTAATGCGCTATACCGGCAACGGTGACGGAGTAAAGTATACAATAGAAGAGATTTCGGAATAGCAGCGGCAAAGAGAATCGGGACAGTAACGGTAGCTCCTGCCGGAGCTATCAGTTCTGATAAGAACATATAATATATAATAATGAAGAAAAGGATAGCCACGCGGCTGTCCTTTTTTATACCATCAGCTGCGCCGTACTGTTACGGAAGCGGTTTAGCCTGTAATAATCTTTAATAACATTTTTCAAAAAAGGTGTTGACATATATTGCAACTTGTACTATTGTACTAAGTAGTTAATACAGTAATACAAAAACAAAGCATATAAATCGATATCGTTTTTCATAAAGGGTCCGCGCGATCGGCCGTCGCCCGTACTCAGTACAGAAAGAAAAGGGACGAAACAATGGAATGGAACTTTAAAGATGGAATCCCTATCTACACTCAGATAATAGACGAGATGACCATGCGTATCGCGAGCAGCGCATACGCTCCCGG
>CACZGY010000072.1 GCA_902780815.1 uncultured Eubacteriales bacterium | reverse complement strand
CGAACAGCATGATCGTATATTTCCCAGGTTCTTTGAATACTGGCTCAGGATCTGCAGCCTCATTATATATTTTCACTAAAGTATAGTCTTTTCCTTCCTCCAGAACTTTACCGCGGTATGTGACTACCGGCTTGACCTCTTCGCCGGTATAGCTCGCCGGCTTTACTCTCGCAAGTTCTATGTGGACAAGCTTTCCTTCAGGTTTGTCAAACACTTCTGTGATATCCATTGTGCCGCCGTAAATATCGCTGACTGACGCTTCCATGTTCAGTACTTTGCCGTCACCGTCGATATCGGCGATGTCTTCTATCTCATCGATGTCTCTGTAAACGAGTGAAATATTCTTGGCATTCTTAGCAGAAAGCTTGAACATGGAGTCGCTGATCGGGATATAGTACCTGATCAGGCCGAAGAGGCTGACGTACATCACCGGCATCACTTCTATCTCGCCTACCAGGTCTTTCACGTTGACCGGGCGCCAGCCGGTGTTCTCGTTCAGGTAGTGCACCTGAGTGAGCTCGTTATCTTCAAAATACAGCAATACCAGCTGGTTGTTATGTCCTATACCTATGGTCGCAGGTACATAGCCGGCACCCTCTTTCTCATCATCCTCTTCATAGGACGCGACATGCAGCACACCGTCAGCATCTTCGACCGCGTACCACTTGTCTTTCACTTCTTCAAGAGTCCAGGTGTTCTCCGTCCTGTTGTACCATTCGGCCATAGCCTGGTCGTAATCCGAATCGCTGTCATAATCCACGCGGCTCGGCATGTCCGTAAGGACCTCCCTGCCTTTGATCCTTCCCAGTGCAAGCCTTCCGAAATAGTCGACGACACCCTGTTCCTCTTCGTCCAGATTCTCTTTGACATATTTGTCAAAAGCAGGCATCTCCGCGTTCACTTCCCAGCTTACATCGCTGATCACCCGCTTTTTTGTATCACTTATCGTTACTTCATATCCCCTTCCGTCTTTGGTCAGGATGCGTTTCGCGCTGACGGACCCTTCGCTCAGGGCTTCGTCGGTCTGCTGTCTTACTACGTCGGAAAGCCAGGCTTCAGTTTCTTCGATCCCACCTTCTCTCTCATTCAGCGGCATAATCGATCTCGCTCTTAGGCATCTCCTGTACATAAAGCAGACTATCCACCGCGTTTCCGGTCTCCGCGATCAGGGCGTAATCGATGAGCGTGTGCCTGTAGCTGTCAAGGAATTCGCGTCTGGCATCGCCCTCAGGCAGCTTCTCGATGACTCTGCCCATTTCATTGTAATACTCAATGAATGCCATAGGCGCCTCCGGATCAGGAAAATATAAGTACATCCCGCTCGTGCCGAGGGTGTCGTAATCCAGATCTCCGTCAGCCTTTCTGAACAGCTGCATGTCCGTCGTGATGCCATCGGTACCGCGCGTGTAAATGAATCCTTTTCTGTTATCCGGATCATCCGGGTCATCCTGCTCATAGAGCTGCAGCAGGCTGTTTATCTCCGTACCTGCCTCTTTGTACAGGCTGTTATCGGCATCTTCTTCCACTTCCATGTATTCAAGGCTGAGCAGCGCAGCCATGTTGCCAAGATCATAGTAGTCGGAATCGCCGTACTCTATGGAATTCCCCAGCGACATGAACTCATCATAGAACAGGAACTCGCCGTTGGCATCAGCCGTGGAAGCCTGCTCCTTGAGCGCCTTGTCCAGCTTTTTCAGGGCATCGACAAATCCGTTCTTTGGATCTGTGAGCTTGTTCATGTCGATGATCGCCAGCGTACCGTCCTGGCCCTGGCCTTCACCCTTATCATAGAAGTCATAGAAGTCGTCCACGATCCTTTTGCCGAGCGTGAACGTGTCCACCTCATGATTTTCGGCCGCGCCAAGCATGTCGAGCCATCCCGTGTAGTACTGACCGTATCCCGGCTCCGTTTCCGGAGACGCGATGTAATAGTCGGTGTAATCCGCAAGCACCAGATCGAGCTCAACGCTGCTCATGAGGCATGCGTCAAAGTCGACAAAATCGAATTTGCCTCCGCCTTTTGTGACATCGTTGTCCGACAGAGCATCCATTATCTGCGGGAATGACATAAGCGAACGGCTGTCCCAGAACGAGCTGACCAGTTCATGTTCATCCATGCCGAATCCGTATGTAGGACCGCCGCCGTGATCCCAGAGTATGAGATCGTATTTCTCCGCAGGAGCGTACTGCACGCAGAAGTTGATGAAGGACTTCAGAGTTTCAGGGTTAGACATCAGTTCTTCGGACGATCTTACTGCAGCCGCTTCACCATCAGAACCAAGGCCGTCTCCATCGATCAGCACCATCTTGCCCGGATGCTCAGCAGCATCAAGACCCTTGGCTTCCCACACCTGGTTGTATACGTTGCTGACCTGACTGTACTTATCACGGACCTCGTCAGTAGTTTCCATGATTTGCGGATCATACCCGGCTACGGCATCATCCGGCACATTATTACCCTCCGGGAATACCAGATAGTCTTTATCAAGCTGCCACTGGTTCGATCCGCCTGTCATGACGATGAACCTTATCCCGTCATCTTTACTGAAATTCGCTTTCAGTATCTGTTCAATATTGTACGTTGCCATTGCTGCGCTGGTTTCCAGATCAGCTCCGCAATCATACAACATGACCGTTCTTTTAGCTTTTGGAGTGCTGGCGCCGTTGCCGCTGCTTAACCCTAATATAGCGCTCACTATGCACGCAATTACGATCAGGCCGATAAAAGGGCCTGCATACTTCCGTCTCATCAGTTCATCCTTTCGCATCAGATAATGAATCTTTCAAAATGATTATACATTATGGTATCTATAAAAAACTATTGCTGTGCCAATACAGTCATAGTTTATGATGATAATGTGAGAAAGCATATTTCTGCGCAGTTATTCCGGGGCACTCGACACAGTTGGTATGATATAATCAAAAAAAATAAAGGGGCAGAGATATACAAAGGGGGAAAAATGGATATTCAGTTCAGACTCGGAACAGTCGATGACGCCGGCATGATAGTCGGCCTCATAAATGAGCTTGCAGAATATGAAAAGCTGCCGGATACGATCACAACGACAGAGGAAGACATCCGCACGGCAATAGCAAACAGGGACATAGAAACACTGTTCGCGAGTTCGGAAGGAAAAGACGTGGGATTCGCGATGTTTCTCGATAACTACGCATCCATATTTGGCGCAAAAGGCATGTTCATTGAAAACCTTTATGTCAGACCCGAATACAGGGGCAACGGTATAGGCGAAGCCATGATGAGGGAACTTTGCCGCATCGCGGTAAGCCGCGGATACAAGAAGGTTGAATGGCACTGTTTAGAATGGAATGAGCCTGCAAACCAATTATATCTCAAACTGAATGCTACCCAGAAAAATGACTGGATATTCTACCGTCTGTTCGGAGAAATTCTTGAAGAGCTTGGCAAAAGATAACACGGGATCATTGATCAGTTCGCAGCCGGTTATTATCAGAGTATCGTTTTGATTTTGTCTATCATTCTGTCGAGATCTGATCTGTGCTCAAGTTCTGTGATTAAGCTGAGCGCCTGTACTACATTGTCTGTGATGATTCCGTCAATCCCGGTACAGAGGAAATGCTTCTGTGAGCCTTTCTCGTCAGCCGTCCATACCAGCGCCTTTTTCCCTTCATCATGTATCGCATCTATCGCATCGGTCGTTGCAGATTCCTCTTCAAGCCCTATGTAGTCGCAGTTGAGCCCGGCAGTCTTGCCCATAGACACAAAAGTCAGAAAACCTGTCTCAATCTCTGGATAGTTGGTCTCGATGTAGTTGATGACATCATACTTAAGTGATATGAGCACACACTCATCTTCCATCTGATACTGTTTAACAAGCTTTACAGCATCATCGGCCATTTGCTTATCGGCTGTGTTTCCTTTGAGTTCGGTGAACAGCACTATTCTGCCTTTGCTTGATTTCAGCATTTCTTCGAAAGTCGGTACCAGTTCTCCGTCTATTGTCAGCTTTTTGATTTCCTTCAAGGTCATTTGCTCAGGCCTTCTGCTGTCCCCAGCTACCCTCTTGAATGTTCCGTCATGATTTATGATATAAAAACCGTCTTTCGTCCTCTGGATATCTATTTCGCTTCCGTATGCACCTGCTGTATATGCCGCCTCAAGACCTGACAGTGTATTCTCCCTGCCTTCATTGCCTCCGCCGCGGTGGGCTATGATCTTTACATCAGTCCCGAGCGGGAACATCTGATCAAAGCGTACATACATTACGGCAATGCCTGCTATGACAGCGATTGACAACAGGATTATCTTTCCCCTGTAACTGACCGGCTTCTCTCTTTTCATCTCAGCAAATTCAAATGCTGATCCCTGTTTGTATGAATAAAACAGCTGTGTCATTTTCATGATGTAAAGAGGGACCCCGAATAAATCGGCAAGTACTGACGTAATCGTGCCCAGCGATACGAAAGTGATAGTCAGGATTCGGCTCACTGCTCCTGCAGGAAGCAGGCTTATCAGTTTAAGCGGTATGAAAAGGCAGATGATTGCAATCCCCGCAAGTGAAGCGAATATCAAAAAAAAGAATATTACATTCTGCTTAATATAATCCTTCCAGTTTGCTTTGATAAGTTTCCTCGATTGTCTGCCCGCTTCTCCTACCGGCATCTTGTCTATGATCACACCGTGAAGTATAAACAGGTTAGAAATACCTACGGACAGAAAAATGATTACGGCTATACCCGCAAGCCCCGAATAAAGAACCGAGCTCTCAATGACTGACGAAATGAACGTCGGAATATACAGTTTCTCTGTCGCTGATATCGATATCCCGAAGCCCAGTATAGGCGCGATCAGTGCGATATACAGCACTATCAATATCCCTTGTACGTTAATCAGCTTACCAATCGAAAAGAACCCTTCCCTGATACTGCTTCCCAGTGATTCATTCTGTCCCGTCAGAAGGTTCCTGCTCAGAACTATCTTTGTATTGATATCAAAAGCCACATAAACGAAGAGAGACAATATACCGAGCAGAAGAATAAGCAGACCCTGCCAGGTTGTAAACAGGAACTGCCAGTCACCTGAAGTCACGGCAACTCTGCCGCTGCTTTTGAGCAATACCTGAAACAGCCTGCCAAGCAGAAACAGCCAGATGCAGATAAGTACCTTCGTGACAATCTGATAGTTCAATATATCAGGTATTGCCTGGTTATATGGTTTTAAAATTTCTTTTATCCGGTTCTCTTTTTTCATGTCTCTTATCAGCAGTGTTATCTGTTGGTTATAACACTATTGTTCTTAATTCGGAGCTGGCTTAGTCTTCGACATTTTGGGACTTATCAGTCTGTTGCCGATACGAGCATCACTGCATATCTGTTTATACTCTTGTCAAAAATGCTCCAGCAGCATGCGCCATACCATTCGTGTCCGGCGTCAAATAAATCTGACCAGTCAGTCGTCCATTCATATATGTCAAGCGCACCTGTACCGTTTGGGAACAGGACCTCGTTCACTTTTTTGAAGTCTTCAGGCTTATTTCTTCTGCCATGCACCGGTTCCAAGACAGCATACCAATATGGGACTGTAGTTCCGCAGTTCTCGTCATTTGGTTTCCATTCGGCATCATAATAGACATTGCCATAATAATCGATCTTAACAATATTCGGGCAATAGAAAAAATCATTTGAATCCAATGGAGTTGGTTTAGCCTTATCGATATCATAGATCAACGGGGACAACTTATCCGCTGCATCATCGCCGCATCTTTCTCTGATGCCCTTAAGATCCTCTATACTGTTTTCTGCCAGGCGGTCAAAGACAACCATCAAGGCCTCCCTGTGAGATTGCAGGCCTTCATAAGGTTTATCACTTTTTAAAAGATGATAGTCAACCTCACCGACAAAATAGTATTCGTTATCCAAATCATACGGTCTTATAAAATCATAGAAAGCATCATTTTTTATTTCATACATATCAGATACCTCCTAATGCAGGCATTAACTTCTTCCGGCTTATCAACATTCACATTATGTGCAGCGCCTTTGATAATCTTCAACGGATATCCAGTCTGCCTTGTCCATGCTTTATTGTACTGTGCCACTTTACCCGTTTTATCTTTTTCTCCCAGAATCAGTAAAACCGGACATGGTATTTTCAGCTCGCAATTATCATCCAGAAAACCGGCATAGCCAAGTCCCATTAAATGGCACAGTTCATTTTTGCCATATGGAGAAAGCATCTGCATCATGTTGTTATAAGCCTGACGGGTCTCAGACACCTGCCCGGCCATCGCTTTTTTCATCCATCTTAATGGATATAGATGGGCCATCCATTCGACCTGTTTCAGGATCCAGATATCAAATCCTGAATAATACCCGGATCCATATGGCGTACTGTCTATGGAAACAAATCCCTTTACGCGGTCCGGGTACCGCTTTATGAATGACTGTGCGAGAAAGCCTCCCAAAGACTGCCCTATCAGAACAGCTTGCTCAACAGCATTCCTATCGAGGATGCTTTTAATATAGTCTGAAGTATCCGCAAAGTCGAACTCAGCAAAAGGCCTTGATTTTCCATGGGCAGGAGTATCCCATGTCAGGAGATTGTACTCTTTCTCAAATGCCGGAAGCTGCCAGTCAAACATACTGTGGTCCGCAGTAAGTCCATGAAGGAAGAAAAGGGTCTCCTTGTTGATATCCCAATTGTCCGACTGCCAATAAAAGACATTGCCTTTATGCGTATGCAGTATTTGTTCTTCCATATCCCTCACCCTTTATACTTTATCATCGACAAATTGGAATTTATGCTTCAAGCTCATACAGACGGTATATCTTTCTGTATAATTTTCCGGTAAACAGCATTTTAAATAACAACCTTTCCAGCGGGGCAAGCTCATTGACTAACGCCATAGGAGTAAAATTGTGCTCTTTTACGAATCTGATCCTAAGGCCACTGATAATGCTATCGATATCATTTATCCCATACAGTTTGGTTACACCAACATCTTTGACCGGGTTTTTATAGTTAGATGCTTTAACGCCGAAATCAGTATACACATCCATCAATATATGAAGAATCCGATACTTCTTGTCAAGTGCCTGCAATAATCCATGCACCTGGCTGTTTGTAAGATACATGCTAAGCCCTTCAAGAACAACGATGGCCGCATCACGATCCGGGAGAGATTCAATTTGTTCGGGTCTGGAAGCATCCAAGGCCTTCATATGGTATGTTGCATTTTCCTGAAAGTGCTTTTTTCGAATCTCTATTACATCGGGAAGGTCGCAGTCTATCCATTCTGAACGAGAGCTTTTTATCCTCACATACCTGCTGTCAAGCCCGCATCCGATATGAAGGACTAAAGCATCTTCATTTTGCTGCAGCAGGCTGTCTGTCCAATCATCGAAAACACGAGCTCTCATGGCCATGTTGTAAGCCAGCCATTTTGATCCTGACTTTCCATGGATCGGGAATGCCTCTTCTTTCCAGATTCCCTCGGCGTAGGGATCGTTAAGAATAATACCCTGCCGGCTCACCTTTGCTTTTCCATACAAAGGGATATACAGCGTTTTATTCACTTCATTCATACAATTACGCTCCCCCCGAAGACTCAGCCGTATGTCTGAGCGTATTGGATTTTCAACGCTTCTGATAACCTTGCGGACTCATTTGCGGACTCAGCCGCAGGTCTGAGCGATATCCGCCCAGGTCGATTCTAATTATCGATCTCCAGCATGGCCAACAGCCTCCAGAATGTATCCTGCCCGTCCAGACAAGTATCAATGAGCCAGCCCTTTTCATTACGCCATTTGGCAAGGCCTCTGTAGTAATATGCTTTTTTAGAATCTTCGATAATAAACGGTATCACATTATGGCGAAGACATTCCTTCAGAGCCACAAGCCGTCCGACTCTGCCGTTTCCATCCTGGAACGGATGGATATATTCGAACTCTGCATGGAATGCGATGATATCTTCTATTGTGACACACTTCTTTTCGTTATATTCATCTATCAAAGCTTTCATGTTCTTATGCACTTCGGACGGCTTTGATGTTTCCCTGCCGCCGACAACATTTGCGCGCTTTTTATAATCACCGACTGCAAACCATGAAAGAGTCGAGTCTTTTGTATCATGTTTCAGGATAAAATGCAGCTGCTTGATAACATCTTCTGAAAGCATGACTTCAGCATTGTCGATCACATAATCAATGGCTCGGAAATGATGCACCGTTTCAAGAATATCATCTACAGGGATACCATCACCTATATCGATGGTATTCGTCTCAAAGATCATTCGTGTTTGTTCTTCTGAAAGCTTGCTGCCCTCTATGTGATTCGAATTGTAAGTCATCCTGACCTGAAGCTCATGGTAAAGGCCTCCGGACAGCTTCATTTCTTTTTCATCCCTAAGTGTTTGAAGGATCATGTTGTCAGAAACTTCCCGTACTAAGTCATCAGCCGGCAGGTCAAGATAATCCGCAATCTTTTGCATGCTCCTTTTGGAAAGCTTTTCGCCCTTTGCGATCTTGGCGACCGTTCTTGAGGAAAGACCCAGATCCTCAGATAGCATTGTTTTGCTGATCCCTTTTTCTTTTAAAGCTGCTTCCAGTTTTTCATATGAAAACATCTCTGCTTACTCCTCTTCTACAATTCTTTACTTATTATAGCGAATTTGACGTCTGGAAGTAAATATTCTTCGATTCAACTGATGAAAAAGTAAAGAAAAAGAGCTCCGGAGATTTCTCTCTGGAGCATAACGATGGTGGAGATGGTGGCGTTAGCTTGCAGCCGTTCGCAAGCGCTTCGCTTCTGCTTGCGGATTTGCGGTATGCCTGTCCTGGACAGGCGGTAACGCCGATCTGTATACGCGTTCTTACTACCGCGGCAAAGGCCCGCCCGTGTTAGGCTCACCATAATAGTTTCCAAGACAGAACCACGAGCTTTTGCACTAATAATAGCATAATCAATAATAAATGGGGCTGTCGCATTTGGATAAAATGTGGCAGCCCCATTTCAGTTATGCGGGTTATCAGGGATCAGGTGAACGCAGATCAGTTATTCTGCAATTCTTGCATTGTATGTGCACTCACCGTCTGCGAATGTAAGGAGCGCGTTCTGCGGACAGGTATCGTTCAGGATCTCAACATCGAAGCTCCAGCCTTCCAGTCCGCTTCTGCTGAGGATCTGCTCACCTTCTGCTGAGCAGGTGTCTCCGAGTTCGATGACCTTATTCCACTCTGCCGGGTCATCTGCCTTTGCTGCCGCCTCGGTTCCGTCCGAGAGGATCAGGAGGACCATTCTGTTGTTGTCATAGTCTGCCCTGATGCTGGCTGTCATGTCCCTGGTATCCACGCTGTTCAGTATTACAGTCTCAACTTTGGCGACCGCATCAGCCTCGCCCGGCTCAGCCTTGCTGCTGTCCTCTGTCATATCTGTCGCTGCGATGCCCATTTTATCTGAATCAAGCCCGCTGAGATCCATAGCTTTGATCTCGCTGATCATTCTGAATGTGTAACCGAAAACCATAACGAACATCAGAGCCACAGCTGTAAATACCGCTACGTTTATAGCTCTTTTACTAATCTTCATATCTTTCACGACCTTTCATGAATCTTTAATTTCAGACTGCCATCTGATATCATTATCTGACCTATGGTCATCTTTTACCGGCATCATAATAACTCTCCGGGAAAGGATGTTGCACAGATAATTGTCAGGTGATGCACAGAAACCGGGCAAATCACCGGTTTTGCCTGACTTTCAGGCCAAAGCAATGAAAGGGGGTTCTCATATGGCCGCTTCTGAGCTTACCAAGAAAGCGATCAACCAGGCTTTTCTGGATATCCTTGCCGAAAAGCCTCTAGAGAAGATAACTGTAAGAGATATAACTGAGCGATGCGGGATCAACCGCAACACTTTCTACTACCACTACCAGGATATCCCCGCACTTCTTGAGGGCATCCTGTCAGATAAGGCGGATGATTTTGTACTTGAGTATCCGCAGCTCAACTCCATAGATGAGTGCATTGCTGCGGCAATGGAATTCGCCCGCGCCAACAAGCGCGTCATCATGCACATATTCAGTTCGGGCAGCCACTCCAACATTTCTTCCCTGTGGAGGATATGCGAGCACGTGATCAGAAAATACTCGGAGACGGTCTTCCCTGACGTGCCTGTATCCGAAAGCGACAGGGAGCTCTTCATCAGGTACCACAAGTGCGCATGTTTCGGGCTGATCATCGACTGGCTGCAGTGCGGCATGAGCGAAGAGTACGTTCAGGATATGCACAGGATATGCCAGCTCAAGAGAGGGTCAGCGGAGCTGATAATACAGAACGCTCTGGCTACCGGGAATGCGCCGGATAACGCCGGATAAATGGGGCTGCCACACTTTTATTGTGCGACAGCCCCATCGTTACTGGTGAAGGTGTCCGGAATTGAACAGACGTCCAAGTACTAAGTTTTCAATGTTTCAGAAAACACTGCAGACTCACTAGCGGACTCAGCCATAGGTCTGAGTGTTACCCAACTAGGTCGATTGGCTAAAAGACTTGCTCTTTTCTGGTGAAAATGGTGTTATCCGGTTATCATAAGCACTCTCTTCAGGCCATGCTCGCCTACTTCTCTCACTGTTTTTACCAGCTCGTGCCAGGATATCTCATAATCCCCTCTCAGCCATTTGCGGTAAATGCTGAGGGCACCTGAAATGAAATAATCTGCGTATACCCTGAGCGCCTTCTCATCGATCTCCGGCGCTGTGTGAGGCTTATAGATCTCGACAGCTTTTTCTGTCAGAACATCACTTATCTGCTTCCACAGATCGTTATACGACTCACTCGCTGATATGCTTTCAAGAAATTCAAGTTCTGCTTCATTGGCACTGTTGATAATGCTGTAGATGATCCCGACGTTGAACGGGTCTGTCAGGTAGTCTGTATCCGCAAGCAGTGCTTCTATGTGCGATATACGTTCCTCTATGTATTCATCGAGAACGTCCTTCAGCGAATCATAGTGAAGATAAAACGTCTTCCGGTCAATGTCCGCCCGCCTAGCTACCTCTGAAACAGTGATCCTTGTAGTGCCTCTTTCTCTTATAAGCGAAAAATAGGCATCCTTTATGGCCTGATCAGTCCTTGCAACTCTTCTGTCCATTTCCACACTTCTTTCGTAATTGTTGATTATTCAACGCTTCCGTAATGCTGGCAATTGAACTCCGCTTGTAAAAGAGTATAATACGGTAACAACAGATAATCAACATGTGTGGAAAAACCCTAAGGAGGTATGATCATGGCTATAAAGCAAGCTGTAGCATCCGTGGCAGTCAATCAGGCCCTGGCATATCTGGAAAAAGATCCGGAAAGAAACATTGAAAAGCTGCTCAATTGGATCGACGCTTTCGACCGCAGAGGCCGCATCGACAAACATATGAAGGCTGCCCGTCCTGCGCTTACGGACCCTGACAGCAACTGGCGCAAGCTGGTGCTCAAAATGTATTCAGACATCGACAAAGATGTACGGATGACTATCTTCCGTAACTTCGTCGTTAACGCGACCATAATAGGCGGCGACATGCAGTTTGACAATGAACAGAAGTATGACTGCAACATCCCGTGGGCCATACTTTTCGACCCGACCAGTGCGTGCAACAAGCATTGCATAGGATGCTGGGCAGCTGAGTACGGCAACCAGCTCAATCTCAGTTATGAAGAAATGAGCAGCATAGTATCTCAGGGCAAGGCTCTCGGCACTTTTATGTATCTGTTCACAGGCGGCGAACCGCTGGTACGAAAAAAAGATATTATCAGACTTTGCGAGGAGCATAGCGACTGCGTGTTCAGCGCGTTCACTAACGGCTCGCTCATAGATGACGCGTTTGCAGAAGACATGCTGAGGGTGAAGAATTTTGTCCCTGCCATTTCAATCGAAGGTTTCGAGGAGGCGACGGATTCAAGACGCGGAAAAGGTACATATCAGGAAACGATACGCGCAATGAATATCCTCAGGGAGCATAAGCTGCCGTTTGGAATATCGTGCTGCTATACATCAGCAAACGCTGATGTTATTGGGAGCGAAGAGTTCTTTGATGCCATGATAGATATGGGTGCTCTGTTCGCCTGGATCTTCACATACATGCCTGTAGGCAAAAAAGCCGTCCCTGAGCTTATGGTAACAGCTGAACAGAGAGAATTCATGTATCACCAGGTGCGGGAGTTCAGAAAGACAAAACCTCTTTTCACAGTAGACTTCTGGAACGACGGAGAATTCGTCGGAGGGTGTATCGCCGGCGGGCGGTCATATTGCCATATCAATGCCAATGGTGACATCGAACCGTGCGCGTTCATCCACTATTCGGATTCCAACATCCGTGAAAAGACTCTTCTCGAGGCCTATCAGTCACCGCTCTTCATGGGTTATAGGCACAATCAGCCTTTCAACGGCAACATGTTGAGGCCTTGCCCTGTTCTCGATAATCCGGGAAGGCTGACCGCTATTGTTGAAGAGTCCGGCGCGGTTTCGACCGACTACTCTGACACCGAGTCCGCAAAGGAATACTCGGATAAGTGTGTTGAGAAAGCGGCTCTCTGGAAGCCGGTATCTGAAAAACTCTGGACAGGATCCGGGCACGAACTCTGATAACCTCTGCAAAACATAAGACCTCCCTTGATGAAGATGGGAGGTCTATCTTTATGTTCTTTATGGGACGGCCTTCACATTACCATCAATAGAGTTCCTGCGCCTATCAGGATACAGCCGATAATGGATCTTGAGGTGAATTGCTCATGTAAAAAGATAAATGCCAGGAACAGCGTTATCACAACGCTCAATTTGTCAATTGGCACGACCTTGGATACCTCTCCCATCTGAAGGGCTTTATAATAACAGAGCCATGATGCACCAGTAGCAAGCCCTGAAAGGATCAGAAATGTCCAGCTTTTTTGGCTGATCTGCCCGATACCGTTCTGAGCGCTCGTAAGAAAGACCATTCCCCAGGCCATGATAAGTACCACAGCCGTCCTGATTGCTGTTGCCAAATTTGAGTCCACCCCTTCTATACCGACTTTAGCAAGAATAGATGTCAACGCTGCAAAGATGGACGAAAGAATTGCAAAAACCAGCCACATATATATTTCTCCTAAATCAATATCTATAATCTTTATTTATAATAGCATAATCAATGCACAACCAATGCCCTGGAGCTATTCCAAGGCATTGGTTTTAGTTTAAGGTGTTCGGAATCAAGCATGCAAATATTCAAAAGGGCCGTTTTTCGGGACAATAACATGACTTTTTTAATCAAAAGCCAAACCGACAACACGTGACACATCGTCACGGGTTCATTCAGGCCCGCGCTTTACCTGGCTGCTGTCATTCAGGTGATTGAATACGTCCGCATAGGTATCGAGAGTTATGTGAATATCCGTGTGGCCCATCCATGTTTTAAGGACAACCGGCTGTACACCGGCTTCGATGCACCTTGTTGCAAAAGTGTGACGAAGCGAGTGCTGTCCATAGTATGGCAGATCATACTTATCGCATACCCTTCTGAAGAAATAGCAAACCTGTTGAGTGGATATGATATCACCTTTCCTATAATCATAGAACACGGTTCCTGCCTTGTTGTTTCTGGCCTCTGCCAATGCTTCTTCCAGTATAGGGCGCACGAGTTCATTGATAGGGACATCTCTGACTCCTGCATCGGTCTTAGGATGTTCTTTCCAGAAGTTCCTTCCGCCAAGGCCCATCGAGATCGTAGCCCTCACATGGATCACACCGTTGGCAAGGTCTATGTCCTCCGGCTTGAGGGCATTGATCTCCCCCATTCTCATTCCCGTATAGAGCTCGATCATCAGCTGCTTTTTGTAATTGTTGCTGCCGCTTGTTTTATATTCCTTAACGCAGGATAATACAACCGGCACGTCTATAGGAAAGCAGCCCTTTTGGGGCTGCTCATAATCTCTCATTCTTCCCATTACGGTTGGGTCTTTTCAGTATAGTACTCTCCGCGGGACCACACTACATCGTCCGGCTGCGGCGGATACTCGCCCTCTGTTATATCCGGAATCTGCCTCATTATCCTGCTCCACAGAAGAGCTGCTGTTCCGGACGATCCGCTCATTACTGTATTATGATCTGTCCCTATCCAGAGCGCAGCGGAGTATTTCGGCGTAAATCCGACGAACCAGTAATCGTAGTTATCATTCGTGGTTCCCGTCTTGCCGCCTACCTGCACGCCGTAGATCGATGCGTTCCGGCCTATTCCCCTCGACACTACAGATTCGAGGCAGTCTCTCATTATGAACGCTACGTTCTCATCGAGCACTTTGGTCTCTTCAGTCTTTTTCTCAAGGAGAGTCTTTCCTTTTACGTCAGTCACCTTTGTGTATGCAACAGCTGAGTCTCTTATGCCCCTGTTCGGGAATGCTCCATAAGCAAGTGCCATGTCAAGCGGCGTCGTTCCGTATGTCATCGCTCCCAGAGCCAGAGCTGCCGGATTTAAGTCATTAGTCGGGAGGGAAGCATCATCGACGACCGTAGATATCCCGTATTTTCTGAGCATCTCCATTGAGTAGTCCGCTCCGACCTGCAGCTGTATCTTCACAGCGCAGGTATTGATCGACTGCTGCAATGCCGTCCTGAATGTCCTGTATCCGGAGAAGCTCCTTGAGAAATTCATCGGCCATATCTCACCGTTTATCTTCAGTCTCTCATCGACCACTACCGATCCGGCAGTGATATAGTCTCCCCAGAGTCTTGTGCCCTGCCTGTCAATTTCGTAATCAACAAACGGGAACGTTTGCATATGCTTAGCATAATCTTCACTTTTCTGGAGAGCAGCAGAGTATACGGCCAGTGGTTTGATCGACGATCCCGGCTGACGCGGCGATGTTGCCCTGTTGAACAGCATCTGACCGGAGGTATTTCTGCCTCCTGCCATCGCGCGGATCTTACCCGTGCCGACTTCGGTAACTACCATTGCGGCTTGAGGATCTTCAGCAGAGTATGGGAAGTTCCAGTCGTCGCTGAATTCGGTATTGATCGCATGCTGTATATCCTGATCGATCGTTGAATAAATGCGGAGTCCGCCTGTGTGTATGAGCAGCTCTGCCTTTTCCTCAGTCATGGAATACTGATCCGCGAGGTCTTTTGCTACCTCTTTTGTGAGGAAGTCTGTGAAGTACGTCAGCTCTCTAGGCTTTTTCTCTATGTGCGGATGAAGAATCTCCTTCATCTTCTTTTTTGCCTTCTCTGCCTGCGCGGAGTCGATATAGCCCTGCTCCGCCATTAGATCGAGCACAAGATCGCGTCGTTCAGTGGCAAGATTATTCGCATACAACTTATACTTTTTCATATAAGTCGTATCCTCACCCTTTTCGTCTTTCAGGAGGGCGTAACTGTCAGGAGCCTGAGGCAATGCCGCTAGGGCAGCGCTTTCCTCAAGAGACAGCTCGCTTACTTCCTTTCCGAAATATGTATAAGCTGCGGCTTTGATACCATAGCAGCCATATCCAAGATATATGGTGTTCAGATATGCTTCAAGTATCTCGTCTTTTGAATATGCCCTTTCGATCTTGAGAGCATAGATTATTTCCCGGAACTTACGTCTCAGTGTCCTCTCACTCTTTATATCCGAAAGGAACACATTCCTGGCCAGCTGCTGCGTAATGGTGGATGTACCGCTTATCTCATCCGAGCGTCCGGTCAGCTTGCTGAGGACCGCACCAAACAACCTCTTGTAGTTCAGGCCATGATGCTTGTAGAACGTTTTGTCCTCTATAGCTATAAAGGCGTTCTTTGTATTCTCCGGGATGTCTTTTATTGAGACGATCTCTCTGTCTTCGGTGTAATAGAGCTTGTCGATCTCCTCTCCCTTTGAATCATAAATGATAGAGCTGAGATCGATATTTGAATATATGTTGCTGGCATCAGGATCAATGTCCGGAACTGTATTGTAGGCATATATGAAGGTGCCCAGAAGTGCAACAGCGATGAGGCATAGCACGCCGAAGAGCACACGCCACTTAGTCAGACGTATAGCTTTCCTGGCCGGTTTGTCTTCTACAGTGGATTCATCTGCCTTTACTTCTTCCGATTCTTCGGTTTCGTCTGCCTTTGCTTCTTCATGTTCTGCGGGCTCGCCATCCTGGTCTATTTCTTCAGATTCTACCGCCTCGGCGGTTTCGACAGGCTCAACCACTTGTGCCTCTTCTTCAGATACGTCTGTTTTGACAGTTTCAATAGCCTCGGCCACCTGAACCTTCTCGTCAGATGTTTCTGGCTCGACAGTTTCGATAACTTCTGTCTCCTGAGTAGTCTCGATGTCTTTGGCCATCTCTTCCGACTCTTCAGTCATGACTGGCTCGGTTGGTTTGTCAGGCCCTGTAGGTTCTGCCACTTCAACAGATTCTGCCGGTTTATTCGGTTTTGCCACCTGAACAGATTCGTCAGGCTTTTTGCTTTCGAAAACCTTTGCAAACTCAGCAGTCTTTCGTTTTATAAAGTTAAATAAACTTCCTCTGGATTTCTTTCTGAAAGGCTCGTCAATCTCTTTCCAGGTGAAGTTTATTTTTTCGTCATTATTAATATTTTCTTTTTCTTTGTCGTTTATATTATCTGCCACAGCTGTTACCTAAATAAGTCAGACAGCCCTTGTAGAGCTGTCCCTGTTTAGCCACTTATTTCACTATTGGGCTACATATGCAATTGTACCAAAAGAGCAACTATCATTAAACAAGCTAATTGAAAAAAGCCGGCAAATTGCCGGCCTAGTTTAATAATAAAAAAGCAGAAGCGTGCGCTTCTGCTCTTATGTTTTCATTAACAGCTGAAATTATGCCAACAGCATTTGATGAGGATATATTTTTTTAGTATAAGAACGCTTAATAGTAATGATGATTTTTCAGATATGATACATTAATGCTAATGCAGTCAATGGAGAAATAGTATGAAATATAAGAAAAAGAAATTTTTGCGAACTGTATTTGTAATACTGTAATACTATCCTTAAATTTCAGGATTTAAAGAAAAAGCATGCTCCAATCTTTAGTAAAGTAAAGAATGTAATGCTTTCAAATGATAAGTATTCGGCAAAGGAAAAAGAACAGATTCGCAATATGAATTATGAGGATGTTGGCGAATTCATGCTTGGTAAATATAAACAGCTGTATACAGATGGTGATTTCATATTTGATACTGATTATGGACTTACCCCGTTCAAGCCAATTTCTAATACCAACATTCTGGAAGCGAAGGACTATCTTAGAGGATTATGCAATGAGTCTGGAGAAGTATTAACATGGGGAGGGCGTGGTTCATGCGGTGTTCCCAGTACTGACTGGATAGTTGATATTTATGACGGCTTTATAAATGATAAAAAAATTATCACAATTTATATCAACCCTTATGGAATAGTTACGTCCAAAAAATTACCGCAAGAGCCTTCTTTAACACGAAAAGTAAATAACTGAATAAAGGCGATAACATTTTTCTCAAAAAAAGAGGCGTCTCGCCAGATGGTTTGACACCTCCATA
>CACZGY010000071.1 GCA_902780815.1 uncultured Eubacteriales bacterium | reverse complement strand
TCCTGAAAAGAAAAAGCTTATCGAGAAACTGTCCAAAATGATCACCGACAGCCTGGATCGCAAGATACCGGGAGGCCTGAAAGAGAATCATTTCGACTTCTGGATCCTCGACAGACTGCTTACCAAAGAGGAAGTAAAGTTCATGCTCAGCTTCAAGAAGCGCCGCGTTGGATATACGACGCGCCAGCTCGCTAAGATGAACAATATGACCAGGGAAGAGGCACAGAAGATCATCGATCATCTGATTTGGATCGGAATCCTCGAGCAGAACAGAGACAATGAGGATAAACACATCCAGTACTGGATCCCTAAGTGGGTAATCGGTTCAGGAGAATATATGGTGGAGCATGCGACTCTCTGTGATGACCATCCTGAAGTCGCTACGATGTTCAACCTCGCACCACAGGAACCTCTTGAAATGACAGCAAAGATGATTCCTCCGGGGGGAGCAGGTATCGGAATGCATACCATACCGGTCGAATCCGCCATCGAAGCCACACCTCAGACAGTTAGTGTCGAATACCTTTCACACTGGCTCCAGAAGTACGATAAATTCTGCACCATGGTATGCGCATGCCGTAAAGCGCAGCGCTTCAGAGGAGAAGGTGTCGGCGATATCGAAGGCTATATGTGCATAGGTATCGACGATATAGCGGAATTCCTTGTAGAAACAGGAAAGGATGCCCATTATATAACAAGAGATGAAGCTCTTGAGATCATAATGAGAGCCGAAAAGAAGGGCTACGTACACCAGATCGTAAACGTCGACGGTCCGAACAGGATCGTAGGTATCTGCAACTGCTCACCTGGAAGCTGCTACGGACTGAGAACATCACAGCTCTTTAATACTCCGAACATGTCCGCTTCCGCGTGGCGTGCTCACGTCGATCATGAAAAGTGCGTAGCATGCGGCAAGTGCGTTGAGGTCTGTCCTGCCGGAGCGGCAAAACTCGGTCAGAAGCTCTGCCGCAAAGACGGAAGCAAGACTTTATATCCTATGCGTCTTCTGCCTGACGATACTCCATGGGGCGAAGACAAGTGGAGCAAAACTTACAGAGAAGATAACAAAATCAACTGCTATGAGTCGGGAACAGCGCCTTGTAAAACAGCATGTCCGGCACATATAGCTGTCCAAGGCTATATACAGATGGCAAGCGAGGGAAGATACGCAGAAGCCGTACGCCTGATCCGTCAGGACAACCCATTCCCTGCTGTCTGCGGAGCTGTATGCAACCGCCGCTGCGAGGACAGATGTACGAGAGGAACGATCGACAAGCCTATCGCTATAGACGAGATCAAGAAATTCCTCTGCCAGTATGAGAAAGCCCATCCGGAAGAATTCGTTCCTGATGACTGCTATAACATGGATGGAAAGCAGTGGACCGAATATCCGATCGCAGTTATCGGATCGGGCCCGGCAGGTCTCACCTGCGCATACTATCTCCGCAAAGAAGGATATCCGGTAACGGTCTTTGAAAAGGAAGCCAAACCGGGCGGAATGATGATGAACGGCATCCCTAACTTCCGTGTGGAAAAAGATATCGTGCAAAACGAGATCGACATCATCACAAAGATGGGTGCTGAGATCAAATGCGGCGTAGAAGTCGGTAAGGACGTTACGATCGAAGATCTGCGCAAGCAGGGATACAAAGCGTTCTACGTAGCGCCGGGACTTCAGTCGCCTGGTAAACTCGGGATCCCGGGTGAAGACGCTGAAGGCGTGATCGCCGGCATAGATTATGTCAAGGACATCAACCCCGTACGATCGTAAGACAGGGCGCTAAGTCCGTTGATCTATACTGCCTTGAATCCTATGAAGAAATGCCTATGGGCGGCGAGGACCAGGAGCTCTGCGAGAGCGACGGCGTCAAACTCCACGCAGGCTGGGGCCAGACTGAGATCCTCAAGGACAAAAAAGGCAAGGTCTGCGGCATCAACTTCAGAAAGTGCCTGAGCGTCAAGGACAGCGAAGGAAGATTCGATCCTAAGTTCGATGATTCTGCGACTGAGTCTGTTGAGTGCGAATATGTCGTATTCTGTATCGGACAGAAAGCCGACCATGAGGCTCTCCTCAAGGGAACAAAGGTTGAATTCAACAGGAACAAGACCATCAAGGCAGATCCTGTCACATATCAGACAGCTGAGCCTGACATCTTCGTTGGCGGAGATGTTTATACCGGACAGAAATTCATTATCGACGCGGTCGCTGCAGGCCGTCAGGGCGCGGTTTCAATCAACCGTTATGTACACCCTGGTCAGTCGCTCACGATCGGCAGAGATCTGAGGGAGTTCATCGAACTCGACAGAGATGATATCAGCAAACCTGCATGGTATGACGACACAAGCAGACAGGTACCGGGCCACAAGAAAGGCGATCCTGCCAAGACGATGGACGACCTGAGACTGCCTCTCACCGAGGAACAGGTCAAAGCGGAGACTTCACGCTGTCTCAAGTGCGGCGCTACTACGGTCGATACCAACATGTGCATAGGCTGCGGACTCTGCACAACGAGATGCGAATTCGACGCGATACATCTCACCAGAGATATGCCTCACGGCGCGGATA
The DNA here is from genome assembly GCA_902780815.1 of uncultured Eubacteriales bacterium. Lineage (GTDB taxonomy): Bacteria > Bacillota > Clostridia > Peptostreptococcales > Anaerovoracaceae > Crickella. The sequence continues at coordinate 7,406 of CACZGY010000071.1, read as the reverse complement.
TGTACACCGCTGAAGAGACAATCGGACTTGCTCTGAAGAAGTACAAGAAGACCGGAGTGCATGAATACCCTATCCAGCAGACCGGTGAAGAGAATTGGGAACCATACCACGGCATAGAAAAGTAGAGCCGTGAAGCGGTTTTGATGATCAACATCCCGAAACAAAGGCGTGATCCGCCACTTAAACCGTTGGAATTCCAACGGTTTTTGCTTTTGGGGCGGATGACAGATTAACTGTGTCTGTCATTGATACAAATGAACGCCTGAACTTAAAAGTCATGCTATAATACATATAATGAATTGTGATAAATGAGTCTCGAAGCGGCCTCAAGATATGACAGGAGATAGATCTGAGAAAGATACAGGTATCATAATAAAAAGGGGAATTATGGATATTTATAAGAGACATAAGCCTGTAATTGCAGGCTGGGCGATAATAATAAGCATCATGATTCTGGCCGGGATCCTTTTTCCGGCGAGAATCTTTGCTGTTGACAATAATAGTGAAACAGTAAAAGTTGGCTATTATGAGAATGAAGTGTTTCAGGAAGGAGCCAAACAGGGCTCCGTCAAGACCGGCTATGCCTATGAATACTATCAGAAGCTGTCTGAGTATACCGGCTGGCATTACGAATATGTATACGGTGATTTCAGTGACTTGTATCAGAAACTGCTGGATGGCGATATAGATGTACTTGCCGGTCTTGCGTGGAAGAAAGAGCGCGAGGAGCTTATTAGTTATCCGGATTTGCCTATGGGCAATGAGACCTACAACCTGATAAAGCACACCGCTGACGAGAGCATCACCGTAGATGCTGCGACTCTGAAAGGAAAGCGCATCGGCGTGCTGAACAGTGCCATGGCGGACGCTCTTAAAGTGTTCCTGCAGGATCATGGTGTGCAAGCCGAAGTCGTTCTTTTCGATGATTATGATCCGCTCTTCAAGTCCTTTGATGACAATGAGGTTGATGTGATGGCGGCGGAAGGGGACGGCGCCTACGGACGGGCTAACGCGGAACTGCTTTACGCTTTCGGTGCATCCGATTACTTCCTGTGCGTCAGTAAAAACCGGGCGGATCTGCTTACAGATCTTAACATAGCTCAGACTGAGCTCTCTGTTTATGAACCAAATTACATCAGTTTTCTTCGCAGCAAGTATTACCCTGTGACCATATCCAGCCGGGCCTTTTCGGAGTCTGAGAAACAGTGGCTGGCCGGACATGACTCGCTGCGTATAGGCTATCTGAACAACTATCTCCCGTACAGCGGTACAGATTCTGACGGCGAGGTAAACGGACTTCTGAAGGACCTCATTCCGCGGATGCTGAAAGAGCTTGGGATTGATGACCTTAAAGTTTCATATACGGGTTATGACAGTTCCGACAAGATGATCGCAGGGCTTGAAGACGGAAGCGTCGATATGGTTTTTCCGGTAGGCGGAGGACTTGTATTATGCGGAAGAGAGCGGAATATTCCAGTCGAATGCGGTCGTTTCGGCTGCGACAGAGCTGGTATATAAGGACGAGTACAACGATGATACCGCGCGGGACTTTGCTGTAAACGAGAACAACAGCATGCAGTACTACTTCGTGAAGACATATTACCCGAATGCGGAGATCACCTTATATCCTTCGATTGATGATTGCCTCAAAGCTGTGAATGACGGAAAGGCAGGGTGCACCACTCTGAACGGACTCAGAGCAAACGATATTCTGCGAAACAGCCGCTACAGCGGATTGTCACTGCTTCAGACCGCATACAATGACGACAGGAGTTTCGGTGTGCAGATCGGAAATGAAGGACTGCTGAAACTGGTGAACCGCGGTATCAACGTTCTGGGCGCTGATTACGCGCAGAACCTTGCTTTCAGGTACACGGACCAGCTGCATTCCTATTCATTGGGTGATGTGATACGGAACCACATGGGTGCTGTCGCAAGCATAATGCTTGCAGTCGCCGCACTTATAATCATGTTCCTTGTACGCGACTCGAAACGCTCAAAGCAGCTGCTCAAACAGCAGGAGCGCCGCGAGCAGCAGGACAAGATGATAACAGCGCTCGCTTCGGATTACCGCTGCGTATATCACGTAGATCTGGATAAAGATGACGCTGTCTGCTACCGGGCTGATCCCGACGCTGCCGATCAGACTCCTGAAGGCGTCCATTTTCCTTACCTTGAGCGTTTCACCTGGTATGCGAATAATTACGTTGAGGAAAACTACAGGGAGGGTTTCCTGGAATTCATCGATCCGGACAACGTGCGCAAAGCGCTCGAGAATGACCTGATCATTGCCTACCGTTATCTGGCGGAGCGTAACGGAAAAGAATACTACGAGATGATCCGCATGGCAGGCGTGAGGCATGCCGAAAACCGTGAAGACCACATCGTCCATGCAGTCGGTCTTGGCCTGACGGACATCGATACCGAAATGAGAGAGACGATGGCAAAGAACCAGGCTCTTGGAGAGGCTCTCGCGGCAGCAGAGGAGGCCAATAAGGCGAAGACAGCGTTCCTGTCAAGTGTGAGCCATGAGATCCGAACGCCTATGAACGCCATCATAGGACTGGATAGTCTGGCTTTACGCAACGAGTCGCTCCCTGACGAAACGCGTGATTATCTTGAGCAGATTGGCGGAAGCGCGAGGCACCTGCTGGGTCTGATCAACGATATACTTGACATGAGCCGTATCGAATCCGGGCGTATGGTTATTCGCAAGGAAGAATTCTTCTTCCGAGATATGCTGGAGCAGATAAATACTATGGTCATGTCCCAATGTGAAGAAAAGGGTTTGCATTATGAGTGCAATGTGATCGGCGGTGTGAGTGATTACTATATAGGCGATGACATGAAGCTCAAACAGGTTCTGATCAATATCCTGTCGAATGCGATCAAGTTTACGGACGCGCCGGGGAACGTCATGCTGACGGTGGAGCGCACAGCCGTATACGGAGATCATACGACCCTTAAATTCTGCATCAGTGATACCGGGATCGGTATGGATAAGGAATTCATTCCGAAAATATTTGACACTTTCACACAGGAAGACAGCAGCAGGAACAGCAAGTATGGCAGCACCGGTCTTGGCATGGCCATTACGAAAAATATCGTTGAACTGATGAACGGTACGATCTCTGTCGAATCTGAAAAAGGTGTCGGGACAGAGTTTACAGTCAATATTACTCTGAATAACAGCGATCATCAGGGGCTGTCCGCATACTCTCTGAACCCTAAGGATATAAGGGTCCTGGTGGTGGATGACGAAGAGATCGCGGCTGAACACGCACGGATCGTTCTGGATGAAGCGGGTATCAAAGCAGATACCTGTTACGATGGACCGACTGCCCTGCATATGCTGGAAGTGCAGCATGCAAAGCACACGCCTTATAACCTTGTCCTGCTTGACTGGAAGATGCCCGAAATGGACGGAGTTGAAGTGGCAAGGGAGATACGGAAGAAATATGACAAGGAAACCACGGTCATTATCCTGACCTCTTTCAACTGGGATGAGATCATGGACGAGGCGATACACAGCGGCGTTGACAGTTTCCTGGCAAAACCTTTGTTTGCGTCTAATGTGCTTGATGAGCTGGAGCGGATCGCCCGGAAAAATAACATGAGTCTTTTTAAAGAGAAAAAACGGGCTGAGCTCAAGGGCAGTAAGATCCTGATGGCTGAGGATGTCTTCGTAAATGCAGAGATCATGAAACAGATCATTCTCCTGCGTGAAGCTGAGATCGACCATGCTGAAAACGGCAGGATCGTGGTGGAAATGTTTGAGAATAGCCAGATAGGTTATTATGATGCGATCCTGATGGATGTACGTATGCCGGAAATGGACGGTCTTGAGGCAGCGGCAGCCATCCGCGCTCTGGACAGGCCGGATGCCAAAAAGATACCAATAATCGCTTTAACTGCCAATGCTTTTGATGAGGATGTTCAGCGTTCCCTGCAGGTGGGTATGGACGCTCACTTGTCTAAACCTGTGGATCCTGAGCGTCTGTATCAGACACTTGAAGAGCTGATCTGGGCGTACTCGCAAACCCGCGAGCTTTAAGGCTGCCGTCAATGAAAACCTCAAGTCTTTTTCCTGATAAGAGAATTAGGTATACTTAACTTAAATTAAGCCATAAATCAATATTTACAGAGCTAAATAAACGGACAGGATCCTATGTGTGAAAATAAAGATAAACCCAATATGGTAAAAGAAACAAAAACACCGGATATAACAGGTAACGCCCTGCTAGCCTGCATTATTGCAGCTGTGCTGATAATCTTTGTACAGGCAGCCGGTACCTATCTGAATCTTCAGTCGTTTATTAAACGCGAGACTTCTTATCCGAGTATAGAGTCCGGGATAAAAAGTTCGGTTGAGCAGCTGGCGTTTTCAATAGACAGTCAGTCCGAAAAGGACAAAAAGGATGCACTGGCCGATACATATTTCAGGGCTCTTTCCCTCAGAGATAAGATGGGACGCGGCGACTTCCTGAATAACTCTGCAGAAGATTACGGAAACTCCTATGTTGTAAGAGTAAAAGACGGAAAGCTGATCGTTCCTGACGATGCTGAAGTCTTTCCCGGAATAACAGCTGATGCCTTTAAGGGAGAGCAGGGAATAATAGATGTACCGGCAGATTCTGAGTGGCGGGGCTTTACTGCATACAGCAGTATCGGAAATGGTTATTATGCTGCGCAGAATGTCTATAAAAGTAATGGTTCTGACAATCTGGCATCCATCGTACTCAGCGGTATCGAAACTGCATTTGACGGCAAGGCCATTCTCCTGGACGAAAACGGCAGATTAGTTTATTACAACTATGATCTGGAAATCCCTGACTTACGTAATGACAACGGACTGGATGAGGCAGCTTTTAATAAGTTCCTTGAAAAACATGCACCATACTATGTCATGGCAAGGTCTGCAGATGAAAGGTATACACTTGTTCTCTTTCTTTCAAAACACGAGATCCTGTCGGATTTTCTCAGCGTAGATCTTCTGGTTGCGCTGGTGGCATTTATTCTGTCGGTAGTGCTGATCGTCTGGATAACCGAGGTTAAGAGACAGCTTAAAAGCGGAAAAGCTGAAAAGCAAAAGATCAGTGATTATGAACCTTTGCTGATAAAACGAAGGATCAGGACATTCTGCATACTTGCTTTCGTCCTTGTTTTGCTTGCCGGAATGTTCTCGAGTGCCATCGGATCATTGTACAGTGTCACCTGGGATGCTCAGAATGCGCTTTCAGCAGTAGAGAAGCTTGACGAGGAAACCGGGGATATTACTGACTTCAGAATCGATGAAATGAAAGCAAACGATGCTGAGCATGCAAGATTGATCGCTGATGCCATTTACCGTGATCCTGAACTTCGCACAAAGAAACAGCTTGGAGCTTATAAAGACATGCTTTCGGCTAACTACATCATGGTTTATGATTCGACAGGCAGAGAGTTCCTGACTGATTCACCGTATATCAACATGCATATAGGCGGTCTGAATACTTCAGACATGCAGGCTTTCAGAAGGGTGCTGAATGGCGGTTCGGAAGCATATCTTGAAAATGTTAAGGATAATGTAACAGGAGCAGAAAGCAATCTTGTCGGAGTACGTATGCCTTCCATCACCGGAGACAATAATGGCGGCTACAACCTGCTTGTGATCTCTTTCCCTCCGTCGGCAAAAAGGGGAATTACATTCTTCGAGAGTTCCGATGAAATGGTCATGTCGCTGGTTTCCTCTTATAATGGATATATGATTCTTGACAAAGACAGAATAATCAGATTTATCTCCAATAAGTCCTTATATGGAAGGGATCCGCTGGAGCTGGGCATGGAAGAAAACGAGATCCGTGACAATTTCCTTGGAGAGTTTGATCTGGATAATGACCATTATTATGGAGCTTCCAAAGAGATAAACGGTGACTTGTTCTATTATATCGCGAAGTCTTCGGTTCTGCGGGAGGGAATGTTCGCTTTCGGATTGCTGGAAGCTGTGGGATTCCTGCTAGTACTGATGATAATTCTCCGTATTCTGTTAAAGGATTATGATCTGATATATGACAGGAGTGCTGCGGGGGAATACATTAATCCGGATCCGGCCCCTGAAGGCAGCAGTAAAGCCTGGATTTCAAGATTTCCATGGATCAAAAGCGCTAACTCTCCTGAAGCCAGGGCAAGGGCAGTACTCAACATAATGACGGGGATCTGTATCCTTATCATAGGTTTACTGGCTATTACTTCTGCAGGCGCAGACCGCAGTGACAGCCTCATTCCGTATATTTTCAGCGATAACTGGAACAGGGGGCTTAATCTGTTTGCTGTTGCAAGGGTGATTTTCATGATCTGCGGTGTGGCAGTCATATGGAGCGCCATATCGTTCATTGTCGGTATTGCCGTAGATCTTCTTGATGCAAGGGGGGCTTCGGTTGTCAGACTTATAAAAAGTGTTCTGAGCTATGCCGTTGTTCTGATTTCACTGTATTATTCAGCATTATATCTTGGCTTTGATCCTGCAACACTTCTGGCCTCTGTCGGAATCATAGGACTGGCGCTTTCACTTGGCGTAAAAGATATTGTCGCAGACGTATTCTCCGGTGTATCTCTGATATTCGAGAAAGCTTTCCAGGTAGGAGATATAGTGGAGATCGACGGCATTGTAAAAGGCACGGTCCAGGAGCTGGGTGTAAGAACATTAAAACTCTTTGGTGACGATAATAATCTTAAGGTAATCCGGTACAGTGATATCCATAAGGTCAATAATCTTTCGAGAAGCAATTCGTGGTGCCTTGCAGAATTTACCGTTAAAAACGATGTTGATACAGAAGAGCTGAAAAAACTGCTCTGGACAGAACTTCCTGAGATAAATGAAAGACACAAGGAGATCCTGAGCGATCCTGTATTCACCGGAATAAGCTCAATCAATACGGGAAGCATTACTTTCGGTGTAAGGGCAGAGTGCGAGGAGTCAAAAATGCGTAAGGTCCGCAGTATCATGAATTATGAGATCAGGGATATGCTGAATAGGAACAATATAAGCATGATGTAAAACGATAAAAACAATAAAAAAGCTCAATGTGGTCACATTGAGCTTTTTGTTTGCTTTGATTCTGAGCTATTAGCTGAAGAATCCTTTCTTCTCCAGGACTTTGACGATGGCACGGGCTTCCTCGGTGCCTTCGATGATCCTTCTCTGTCTCTTGGAGTCACCGATGTTCATGAGTTCAACATCAGCAAACTCTTCCTTCAGCATGTCGAGTACAGGGTTGTTGGACTTGAGTCCCATGCAGATGCATCCGTAATCGAACTCAACTTCTTCAATGCTTCCGTCCGGATTCTTGACCACGAAGCAGTCAGGCTTTACTTCCTGAAGAGCTGTGGACGGTCTCTGGTGTACGTTGTACTTATTCATCAGATCA
>CACZGY010000070.1 GCA_902780815.1 uncultured Eubacteriales bacterium | reverse complement strand
AGATATCTTACGTTGTTGGAATGATGCAGTTCGTGGACATAGGAGTGTTCTTTTCCGAATATGGATGTGTTTTCGCTCTCCATGATGTAGACGGCTATGTCACTGCACTTGTCTGAGATATGCTCAACATTCGTAAGTATTGACTGGTAACGGATGCCGTTGATCGGATCACACAGGCTGTTTACCATCCTGTAAACATGTCTTGCGTTCAGATCTTCGATGAGGTCGTCGATGACTTCTTCAAGAGGTTCTACCTTTGCTGCAAGAGCGGTGTTTTTTTCTTTGTATGCTTCACCTGTTATTCCGAGTATCTCGTATATGGCATCAAACGCAATGCGGAGTTCTGCCATGGCTGTCTTTGAGAACTTCTTGTTTTCGCTTCTGAGAGTGCTGACCTCGTTATTGATGTTTACAGCGAGATCTCCTATGCGCTCATAGCAGATCAGCGCCTTAAGGACTCTGTTCTGATGCTGGTTGTCTATCTCTCTCGTCACAAAAGGTGAAAGAGAAACGATATATTTGTTTGTTGCATCGGTCATGCTGTCGAGAAGATTCTCGCGGGTCATGATACGCCTGTCTCGCTTAGGATCATAGTTGAAAATCTGCTGTACAGCAGCATCGAAGTTATGCTCTGCAATACCGCTCATTTCTATAACTACACGCTCAGCCTGATCAAGCGCAAGTGCAGGGGATGTGTAAAGACGTTCGTCAAGCGCATCGAGAGCTGCGATCGCGTTCCTGTCTTCTTCCTCAATAGGCTCATCCGGTATTAGCTTATATGTAATGGACTCAAATACTTTTGTAAGCGGCAGGAGTACCACGGCAGGTATCAGCCTGAAACATCCGTGTATGTTAGCAACTCCGCCGGAGTTGAGTGTCATATCCCACAACTCATCACTCAGAATACCGGTAGTGCGCCCGATGAATACAAGCAGGAAGCAGAGGATCGCAGCAAAAATATTGTAAATAACATGGACCATTGCCGTACGTCTCTGGACAGGCCTTGCGCCTATGCGGCTTACAAGGTAGGTAGTAAGGCAGTCCCCGATATTGACACCTATGATGACAGCGAATACTGCACTGAAAGTCACACCCACAGAGCTCGCTATCGACTGTATGATACCGACTACTGCGGATGAGCTCTGCACGATGCCTGTAACGAGTACTCCGGAAAGGAATCCGAGTGCGTAATTGTTGGAGAAGGCAGTCAGAAGGTGACTGAGGGATTCACCGAAGCCTGAGACTACATTGCTCATGTAGATAAGGCCCATAAAGAGAATACCGAACCCGCATGCTACAGAACCTGCTGTTTTATATGCACCGGACTTCAGGAACATGATGAACACTATTCCGATAACAAGCGCAAGAGGAGCCAGGTTGTCAGCCTTGAAAAAGTACAGAGGACTGTCCATACCGGAGCTTACGTCCATAAGCCTGATGATCTGAGCGGTAATAGCTGTTCCCACGTTGGCGCCGAGAACGATGCCTACAGACTGATGGAATGTCAGGAATCCGGCTCCGACAAGGCCTACGGTGATGACAATTGTCGCTGTCGAGCTCTGGATTATGCACGCTACCAGCATGCCGAGCAGGAAACCCATGACAGGCTTGTTTGTTACCTTGGCCAGGGCAGCCTGCATCGCCCCGCCTGATGAGCTCTTAAGTCCGTCACCCATGACCCTCATTCCATAGAGGAACATAGAGAGACCGCCGAGGAAGGCGATTACGTTATAAAATATTTCCATTTAATGCAATTATCCTCCAATTTGGGTAGGAGCTGAAAAAACGAATAAATCCCAATGTCCTCCATATATATTATAGAAAACCAAACTGTCAAAAAGCAATTACACATAATAATAAAATGAATGGAAAATGACTGTTGACATATTCCTACCAAGAGAGTAGGATTTGTCTGGTGATTACCGACGTATATTCGGTAACAAAAATAGAAAGGGGAACTTCAGTTATGATGGTTTCGACCAAGGGCAGATATGCTCTGACCGTAATGGTTGATCTGGCCCGCAAAAGTGAAAACGGATATGTTTCGCTTTCAGATATAGCCGAGAGCGAAAATCTTTCCATGAAGTATCTTGAGAGCATCATTGCCATACTTAACAAAGGCGGCATGCTCAAGAGCCTGAGAGGAAAGAACGGAGGCTATATGCTTGCGCGTGATCCCAAAGATTACACTATCAATGAGATACTCCTGCTCACAGAAGGGACACTGGCCCCGGTGAACTGCATTATGCAGGATGGCGTACAGTGTGATAAGGCTGCAACCTGCAGCACACTTCCGCTTTGGGCCGGACTCGATAAAGTTATAGACAATTACCTGAAGGGGATAACCCTTGAAGATATAATACAAGGCAACCGTAAAAAAATGCTTGGCGAATACTGCGAAAGCTGTGAGCCGGCAGAATAGATATCCAGGAGGAACATTTAATGAGAGTTTATGCTGATAATGCCGCAACTACTTATCTCAGCAAAACTGCAAGAGACAAGCTCATACAGTGTCTCGATGAGTTCAACGGCAATCCGAACAGTCTTCACAGCGACGGACAGCGTACGCAGGAAGCACTTGATGAAGCAAGAGAAATAGTGGCAAAATGCATCAATGCTGCCAGACCTAACGAGATATACTTCACTTCCGGCGGGTCAGAAGCAGACAATCAGGCTCTGCTTTCTGCAGCCAGAGGACTTAAGGCAAAAGGCAAGAAGCACCTGATCACACTGAATATCGAGCATCATGCCATTCTTCATACTATGCGCAAGCTTGAAGGGGAAGGCTTCGAGGTCACCTATCTTGCTCCGCAGTCAAATGGTATTGTAGATGTTAAAGATGTAGAAGATGCAATAAGAGACGATACAGCACTGGTCAGCATTATGTTTGCAAACAATGAGATGGGTGCTGTTCAGCCTATACCTGAGATCGGAGCAATCTGCAAGGCAAAGAAAGTGCTGTTCCATACGGATTCCGTACAGGCAGCAGCGCATCTGCCAATAGATGTTCAGGCTATGAATATTGACATGCTCTCAATGTCCGGACATAAATTCCATGGCCCGAAGGGTGTCGGCATACTTTACGCACGCAACGGAATCAAGCTGGTGAACGTGATCGAAGGCGGAGCCCAGGAAAGAGGCAAACGTGCCGGAACAGTCAACGTACCGGGCATCGCTGCGATGGCGGTCGCTCTCAAGGAGGGCTGCGACAACATGGAAGAGAATATGAGTAAAGTCAGGGCTCTGAGAGACAGACTCATAGAGGGTCTGAAAGACATTCCTTATTCTCAGCTCAACGGGGACCCTGTAAAGAGGCTGCCTGGCAATGTGAACTGGTCGTTTGAAGGAGTTGAAGGCGAGAGCCTGCTTCTGCATCTCGATATGTACGGTATAGAATGCTCATCCGGAAGCGCATGCACGAGCGAATCACTTGACCCATCGCACGTTCTTCTGGGAATGGGAGTACCTATTGAGGCAGCGCACGGATCACTGAGATTCAGCCTTGATATAGATAATACTGAGGAACAGATCGACTACATCATTGAGAAAGTACATCAGGTAGTAGAACTCTACAGAGGCATGTCGCCATATTGGGAAGATCTGCTGACAGGCAAGAGAGAACACTGCATACCGGAATTCTGGAATAAATAGGAGGAACAACAATGTCACTGTATACAGATAAAGTAATGGATCATTTTGAACATCCACGCAACGTAGGCGTGATCGAGGACGCTGACGGAGTAGGCGAGGTCGGCAATCCGGTCTGCGGAGATATCATGAAGATGTATCTGAAGGTAGAGGACGATAAGATTGCTGATGTAAAGTTCAAGACTTTTGGCTGCGGAAGCGCTATAGCTACCAGCTCAATGGCTACAGAACTCATCAAAGGCAAGACCCTTGATGAAGCTCTTGAGCTGACGAATAAGGCTGTAGTCGATGCTCTTGACGGACTTCCGGCAAGAAAGATCCACTGCTCGGTGCTCGCGGAAGACGCTATAAAGGCTGCACTCGTTGACTACTATACAAGAAGCGGCAGGGAGATGCCTGAGAGTCTGGTTGGCTTCGAACCTCACGAAGACTGATCAGTACACAGCGCCGGTAAATAACTGCATGTTGAAGAACATAATAACGTTGTGAACTGATATGATCACGCTTTTGGGAATAAAGATTCCTGCAGGCGTGATCATTTCTTGCGACCAATAAAAAGGACACAGAAATTCACTAAATCTATAAAAAAGTTAACAATTGTGTTGTATAATTTATTGATAGTTTGGTGTAAAAACCGGACTACATATTATGCAGAAGGCTGGAGATTTTTCAATGAATGAAAAAAGAATAATGAAGCTGGCTTCGAGAGGGAAAAGATTCGGAGCTGCATGTATTGATGCTTTTGTACCATTTGTAAGCTACCTGCTGGTAACTGCTGTAATGGCAGCAAACGGGATACAGCCTGATTATCCTGGCTATGGATATGATTTCGGCAATGAATTCGGATATGGTTATGGATACGGCTATGGCTATGGAATGGGAAACCATCATCTGAGCGGTGCTTCAGCCGCGATCATGGTGATAGTGTTTATCATTCTTCTGGCATATATCGTTGCGGAGCTTATTCTCTTTGCAAAGGGAAAATCTATCGGCAAAGCCATTCTGGGGCTTCAGGTCGTGTCCAGTAATGACGGAAAGCCATTCAGATTCTGGAAGATGTTTTTCAGGGAATGCTTTGTCAAAAGTGCATCGGGATCGGTGTTCTGTCTCGGTTATATCTGGATACTTCTCGATGAGAAGAACAGAGGCTGGCATGACAAAATCCTGGAATCCTATGTGGTTGACCTGAAGGAATCTGAAAGGATGAATTACAAAAGGCACCTCGAACAGGCCCATAAGGCTGCACCGGCACCTGTACCGGAACCAGTATCTGAGTCTGCATCCGAACCAGTACCTGAGCCGGAAATAAAAGAAGCGGAGACGGTTACACCGGATAAACAGGCAGCTGAAGAACCGGTGATCGAGGTGACAGCAGAGATAATGGAAACCGAGGCTGAAGCTGAAGAAGCTGTTGAGGAAGAGACAGAGGAAACCGCTGAGATTATCACGGAAGAAAACAAAACTGACATTTCTGAATTCAGTATGTCGATGAAGAAGGAAGAACTCCTCGAAGAAGCGCGTGCGAGAGGCGTGAGTGTAAGTTCCAGAATGACAAAGGCAGCCATCATCGAAGCTATAGAAAAAGCGGCAGAAGAGACAGAGAAATAAAATAAAAAGAAAGACTGACAGGCATGAAAAAAACAGGCAAGATCGTATACAACGACAATCTTGTTCGTAACATACATAAGATGACATTCGACATGGGGGAGTGTGATTTCAGACTTCCCGGCCAATATGCTATGATAGAAGCAGGCGGAGTACGCAGGCCATATCAGGTATGTGATTTTGACAGCAACAGGTTCACCGTGGTATTTCCGGCTGACGGCAAGGAGAGCAGAATCCTTGCTTCACTCGGACCAGGAGAGGAAGTCACGGTCACCATGGGACTTGGAAACGGATTTGATCTGGACGCAATGCCGGATGAAGTTCTTCTGGTAGCGGATGACCTCGGCATCCCGGAAATGCTTGGACTCTCCCGCGCTCTCTTGGTACGCGGCATAAAGTGCAAGCTCATACTCAGTTACCCAAGTAAGAATGATATTTATATGCTTGAGTCCTTCAGGCATCTTGTGAACGAGATAGAAGTTCTTACACTGGATGGGAGCAATGGAAGGGAAGGAAGCGCAGCGGATGCAGTCAGGCATGTACCGTATATCTGTGCAGGAGGATCGCTCAGCATGCTGAAGTCACTTGCCGGCAAGGCAGACGAAGGACAGTTCAGCATGAGCAGCACTGTCCTTGCTGAGTCAGCTGACTATGATGATTGCTTCATAGAAACCACAGAAGGCAGACTAAACTGCAGCGATGCGGGTCCTGTGTTTGACAAGAACATTATCAGTTGGGACAAACTTGTCTGAAAGAAATAATCAAGGAGAGGTATTGCCGATGTATGCAGTGACGGCAAAAGGAATGAAATACATGGATCAGTATGCTTCCCAGGCGGGACTCCCGGGCGTTGTCCTCATGGAGAACGCTGCAAGAGGAGTTGCAGACGAAGTATCTGCAAGGATACCTGACAAATCTGCAAAGATACTGGTTCTTGCCGGACATGGAAATAACGGAGGAGATGCGGTAGCTGCTGCACGGTGGCTTGCCCAGAAGGGATATACAGGCATCAGCGTATACTTTGCCGGCAGGATAGAAAAGGCAAATGACGAACTGAAGCGCCAGATGAGCATCCTCGTTAACTCTCACAGAGATGTAAGGATCTCAGGGTTAAGGGGCGTAGAGCGCAATATCCTGAATGCAAAATATGACTGCATAATCGACGGTATTTACGGCATCGGTCTGAACAAAGTTCTCTCTGATGACGATATAAGGCTTGTAAAATACATCAACTCCAAGAGCGGATACAAGGTGGCGGTCGATGTTCCGTCGGGACTCAATGCCACGAGCGGTCTGATAATGGGTGAGGCAGTCAGAGCCGATCTCACAGTAACCTTTGGATGTTATAAGACCGGTATGTTTTTCGGAGCAGGCAGGGAATGCTGCGGCGAAGTGAAAGTCGTGGACATTGGCCTCATGAATGATGGCTATGATAATGTCAGCGACAAGCTGGAAGTGCTCGACAGAGATTTTCTTGACAGAACGATTGGGAGCGCACTTGCACCACGTGCAGAGAATGGCCATAAAGGCACGTTCGGTACTGTCGGACTGGTAATCAGTTCGAACGGAATGCTTGGAGCCGGCATGCTCGCCGCCAGAGCTGCATACAGGGCAGGCTGCGGTCTGGTAAAAATTTTCTGCCCGTCGAAATATACCGGATTCTTCAATGTATCAATACCTGAAGCCGTTGCAGTTCCGTATAAGCCTGACGATGTTCTCGGAGCCTTTGAGGGATTCAGGGACGACGTGGATGTCATACTTATAGGTCCCGGACTCAGGGAGGATTCGGTAGGAAGGCTGCTTGTCAAACAGATACTTGCCGGGAAAAAGCCGGCCGTATTTGATGCCGGAGCACTCAACCTCATTTCAAAGAATCTCAAATCTCTGCGCAAAAGGAAGTGCCAGTGTGTAATAACGCCTCACCTTGGTGAAATGGCAAGGCTCTGCGGCGAAGATATAAACATTGTTGCAAGAAGCAGGATCGGTTATACCCGTAAGTTCGCCGAGAAGTTCGAGGTGAGCATGGTGGTAAAATCAGATGTGTCACTCATAGCTTTGAGGGATGCCGGAAGCGGTCAGAAACTCTACCTCAACACAGTAGGAAATTCGGGCCTTGCGACAGCAGGCTCGGGAGATGTCCTGGCAGGAGTAATCGCATCGCTCATTGCTCAGGGCAACACACTCGATACGAGTCTTATGTACGGTGTGATGGTACATGGAAAAGCGGCAGAGAAGTTTGCGCAGGACGGTGATTCAAGGCGCAAAATGATGGCAGGAGATATTATTGACAAATAGTAAGAGAAAACGAGAGCCTGGAGAGTGCTCTTAAGAGATTTAAGAGATCTTGCGCTCGCGACGGCGTCATGGCTGAGCTGCGTAAGAGAGAGCACTACGAGAAGCCGAGCGTAAGACGTAAAAAGAAGTCTGAGGCTGCCCGTAAGAAAGCTCGTAAGTATTAATAAAAACAAAATGGAGATGCGAACCAGCTTTTATCGGTTCGCATTTTTCTTAAGCGGATAACAAAAGGAGATATGTAATGGGTCTTAAAGAACAGCTTATGCAGGATTATAAGGACGCTATGAAAAGCGCTGACGTCCTTAAGAAAAACACGGTAAACATGGTAAGAGCTGCCATAAAGCAGTATGAAGTGGACCAGAGAGTCACTCTCGATGACGATGCAGACATCGTTAAAATAATAAAGAAGCAGGTAAAGATGAGATCTGATGCTCTTTCCGATTTCGCAAAGGCCGGAAGAGATGACATGGTTGAAGGATATAAGAAGGA
>CACZGY010000069.1 GCA_902780815.1 uncultured Eubacteriales bacterium | reverse complement strand
CTTTCTCAGAAAACAATCCTGAGATCGCGGTACATATAACCACCGTCTTCCGGTGGATCTTTGTTGTGCTTGCTGCTTATATTCTCCTGATATCCATCGTGTCCCTTCTTTCCACAAGAGCGACCCCGGAGATCTGGGGCTACTTCATGGTGGAGGACGGAGGCAATTACCCGTTGACCCATTGGGAGAACGTGATAGGGAGGTCCAGATCGACAGATATCCGTATCCCTCTCAGGACCATTTCCAACAACCATGCGCTTCTAGTGAGGCGGTCCGAAGACAAGTGGATGATCAAGGACCTGGGGTCGAGCAACGGCACAAAGGTGAACGGCTACAGGCTTGATCCGGATAAGCGCTATGTGATAAGTCCCGGCAACGGCACAAAGGTGAACGGCTACAGGCTTGATCCGGATAAGCGCTATGTGATAAGTCCCGGCGATCTGATCGAAATGGGAGGGACAAAGTCTACTATAACTCCTCCGAGCATCGAGGAGACACGCAACAACAGATTCATGCGCCGCCTCGACAAGGAGCCGGTCGCTCCGTGGAAGATTCTTCTGGCGATCACGGCGTTCCAGATGATGACCATAGTACAGCTGATTCTTGGCATGGGAACTGAAATAACGCCTTCGGCTCTCATAAGCATAGCGGTGCTTTCAGCCGTGATGTGGGCATATGTCATGGTGTTCAATGCAATGGGCAGGCGCGGCTTCGAAATGGAGATGATAGCGTTCTTCCTTTCGACCATAAATCTCGCGGTCACGGCATCGTCAGATCCGGGTTCGGTTCTGAAGGAACTCATAGCCATATTGCTCGGCTTGTCCCTGATGATCTTTATGTGCGTATACATGAGGGACATCAGCAGGCTGCGCAAAATAAAGCCTGTCCTTATAGGCTTGTCGGTGGTCGCGCTCATCATCAACCTCGTTTTCGGAACAGCAAAATACGGAGCCACAAACTGGATCAAGGTAGGAGAGAGCGGTTCCATACAGCCGTCTGAGTTAGTAAAACTGGCGTTCATCCTTATTGGCGCCGGCACTCTGGAAGAGCTTTACGAGAAAAGGAACACCATCGTTTACGCGGCTTTCTCACTCTTCTGTCTGGGCTGTCTGGCTATGATGAGCGATTTCGGAACAGCCCTGATATTCTTTGCGACTTATCTGGTGGTCTCGTTCCTGCGGAGCGGAGACATTTCGCGCTTCATTCTGACAGGAGTGGCGGCCGGAGCGATGGGACTGATAGTCCTGCGGTTCAAACCGTACATAGCTTCAAGATTCGATGCCTGGGGACATGTATGGGAAGCTGAGTTCATGGATGACCTCGGATACCAGCAGACGCGCACCATGTCGTTTGGCGCGGGCGGCGGATTGCTTGGCCTTGGAGCGGGCAACGGCTCACTCAAGTATGTAGGAGCTTCAAACACAGACCTGGTATTCGGCTTTGTTATGGAAGAGTGGGGCTTTATAATAGCTGTTCTGGCGGTGCTATGCATCGCTACACTTTCGGTTTTTGCCGTTATGCATATCGTCGCCGGAAGGTCTACGATCTACACCATACTGGCATGCAGCGCTG
The DNA here is from genome assembly GCA_902780815.1 of uncultured Eubacteriales bacterium. GTDB lineage: Bacteria > Bacillota > Clostridia > Peptostreptococcales > Anaerovoracaceae > Crickella. The sequence goes on along the minus strand of CACZGY010000069.1, from coordinate 6,772 downwards.
CAACCATGTTCCTTGTGCAGACCATGCTTAACGTGTTTGGTGCTATCGATCTCTTCCCGCTGACGGGAGTGACATTCCCGTTCGTTTCAACGGGCGGCACCAGCCTGATGACATCATGGGCGATGCTTGCGTATTTCAAGGCCGCAGATATGCGGCGAAACGCCAGCCTCGCGGTCAGAAAGGAGGATTAGCCATGCGGAAACAAGAAAGAAGAGCATGGATATGTCTCCTGCTGGTGATGGTGCTTCTTGCCGGAATAGGACTTTTCGGATACAGATTTGTAAAATCCGGCGGAGAATGGGCAACGTTCTACGGCAATACTCAGATTTATACAGACGGTACGATAAACCGCGGCACCATTACGGACCGCTACGGCGAGGAACTTCTCAGATGCACTCCTGACGGCTTTGAGTATTACGGTGATTATGAGACCAGAGTCGCTACGGTGCACGCTGTAGGCGATCCTCATGGCAATGTGTCCGACGGAGCGATTTCGGTATTCAGGAGCCAGCTCATAGGATATGACATATTGAACGGTACATATGACACGACTGCAAACGGCAAAAAAATCGCGCTCACTATCGATGCCAATGCGAACCGCACAGCTTATGAAGCGCTCGCCGGAAGGACAGGTGCAGTCGGCGTATACAACTGGAAAACAGGCGAAGTAGTCTGCATGGTGAGTACGCCTTCGTTTGATCCTGCATACGAGCCTGATTACTCTGCAGATGAAGACAGCTCATACTTCTTCAACAATTTCCTTGACGGGCTGCTAACACCGGGTTCAACTTTCAAGCTGGTCACATCTGCCGCAGTCATAGAAAACATGCCTGACAGGGATTCTTTCAGATTCGAATGCGATGGCGTGAACCAGGTCGCTAAAGGCGACGGATCTAAGCTGACCGATGTTACAGTGCATGGAAAGGTAGATTTCAGGGAGGCGCTCGCGCAGTCATGCAACGGAGCTTTCGGTGCCCTTACGCGTGAGCTGGGGGCAAAGACCATGGCGAAGTATGCCGAAAAGGCAGGCCTTACGGAACCGGTGCAGATCGACGGAATTGAGACAGCAGCGGGGTCGTTCGACTTCCCTAAAGACGATGATGTGAAACTGAGCTGGGCGGGTATCGGTCAGGCTGATGACCTTGTGAACCCTTGCGCAATGATGGTCTATATGGGCGCCATCGCCAATGGCGGAGAACCGGTGCAGCCTACACTTATAAAGAGCGCCACGTTCATCAAGGAGCTGACGGGAGGAAAGAGCCTCGGAAAGTACATAGACAGCGATACGGCGGCTGAACTGAAAGATATGATGAAGAACAATGTCGTCGAAAACTACGGCGAGTGGAACTTCGAGGGCATGGATATGTATGCCAAGTCGGGGACTGCTGAGGTTGGCTCTTCGAATCCTGACGCATGGTTCGTCGGCTTTACGGACGATGAGGATGCACCGTATGCTTTCGTCGTCTGGGTCAAGGAGGGCGGATTCGGAGCCGAAGCGGCCGCGCCTATTGCAGCGCGTGTTATACGCGCACTCGGCTCATACGAAGAATAGAATGCGGTTTTGTGAATAGATACATCTGGAGACTGAATAATTAATAATGTTTTTGTATTAATTCACAAATATCTGTTGACAATGTTTTTTCCTGTCTTTATTATCTATACGTATTACAAATGAATAACACCTGACCCGATAGAGGTCGCGGAGATTAAGAGTAACGGTCAAAATGCGCGGGGAGCGCGGCCGCGAAAGGATGATCCGCCGAAGCACACCGGTATCCCAAAACCGGTTTGCTGGGACGGTGCAATAAGATGTACCGGACTGTCACGTAAGTGGAGCGCTATCATGGTTGGCGGTAAATAAATATGTAGTTACCTGATCCATGGCAGTTTCGTTTCAAGCGTTATTCATGGATCTTTTTAATTATATGGAGGTAACTTAATGGACACACCTGCTCTTTACGCAACAGCCTGGGCGGTACTTCCACCGCTCATTGCCATCGTACTGGCACTTATTACAAAGGAAGTTTACAGCTCGCTCTTTCTGGGCGTGCTCGTAGGCGGAATCCTTTTTGCCGGCGCTGATTTCGACGGCGTGGTAAACCACGTTCTTCAGGACGGACTCATCGCTTCGCTTACCGATGGATGGAACGTAGGAATCCTCATATTCCTTGTCATTCTAGGTATCATCGTAGCACTGATGAATCTTTCGGGCGGCTCAAAGGCATTCGGCGGATGGGCTCTGAAACGCGTCAGATCCCGTGTGGCTGCTGAAATAGCCACAGTACTTCTCGGAATAGTCATCTTTGTTGACGACTACTTCAACTGCCTCACAGTAGGCAGCGTCATGAAGCCTGTCACGGACGAGTTCAAGGTTTCAAGAGCTAAGCTCGCCTACATCATCGACGCGACCGCTGCTCCGGTCTGCATCATTGCCCCGGTATCATCATGGGCAGCTGCAGTATCGAGCTTTGCCGGCGAAGGAGAGGGCATCTCACTCTTCATAAGATGCATACCTTATAACTTCTATGCGCTCTTCACCCTGCTGATGATGTTTGCTCTTATCTTTATGAAGTTCGACTATGCAGGCATGACTCAGTTTGAGAGGAACGCGATCGAAAACGGCGACCTGTTTACGGTCGAAGACGCTAATGCGGCTGCAGCTGATGCAGCAGAGCAGGGAAGCGACAACGGCATCGTACTTGACCTTGTATTGCCTGTAGTAGTGCTTGTTGTAAGCTGCGTACTCGGAATGGTATATACAGGCGGCTTCTTCGATGGAGCAGGCTTTGTAACAGCATTCTCCGATTCAGACGCATCTGTAGGACTCTCGATGGGAGCTCTCGTTGCCCTCGTCATCATAATCGCATACTACACTATCAGACGCACTATCAGCTTCAGCGAATGCATGAGCTGCATCCCTGAGGGCATGAAGGCAATGGTACCGCCGATCCTGGTACTGACACTCGCATGGTCACTCAAGGCAATGACCGACAGCCTCGGTCTTGCAGATTTCGTAAGCGGACTTGTTGAAGGCATGAGCGGAGCCGCTGTAGGCATAATCCCTGCAGCACTCTTCCTGATCGCATGCGTACTGGCGTTCGCATCCGGTACTTCCTGGGGAACATTCGGCATCCTTATTCCTCTCGGACTCGCGATCACGAATTCGCATCCTGAGCTGTCAACGCCTATCATCGCAGCCTGCATGGCAGGAGCTGTATACGGCGACCACTGCTCACCGATCTCGGATACAACGATCATGGCTTCCGCCGGTGCAAACTGCAACCACGTTTCGCACGTATCGACACAGCTTCCATACGCGACTACAGTTGCAGCAGTTTCAGCTATCTCCTATGTAATAGCAGGCTACACAAGCAGCCCGGTCATTCCTCTGATCGTAGGAGTGGTACTGCTTCTCGGAACTCTCTTCTTCCTGAGAGGACGCGAAGGCAGCTACAGAGTACCTGAATCAGCAAACATCAACCGCGCAGCAGTTGAATAAGCTCCGGAAGATAAGTAATCTTTGCTGATCAAACAATTATTCAGCTAAATGAATAAAGATACTCGAAAAGCAGTATTCGAGAGGATGCTGAAAAGGAGTTTGTAAAAAAGTTCTACATGAAACCCTGTTTTAAGGCTTTTCATGTAGAATTTTTTTGTAAAGCTAACGTATGCATGGATATGCATGGAGGAAAAATAAAGGCCGCAGATAATCATGCCTCCATTCGGGGTAAATTTTAAGGTATTTTTCTTGCATATATCGTAACCGGCAGATCCAAATGCAATGCATAATAATCCAAAATGCAATATAGACTGGAGTTTTCTACATGAAGCCCGCGTTTTTGGGGTGCCTTGTAGAAAAAAAGGAAAAACTCCTTTTCCGACGGGTGTGATACAATCTAAATACAGAGTGTTTATACACGAAAGGGAATAACCATGAATTTCACTTCCAGCGAAACTGACTTTGTAAAAGAGAATGAAGCCTACAGGCCAATACCTGAGAAAGACAAGCGCCGCCTAGAGTCTATCGAAGCTTTCGATGCGGAGCTGGAGAAGATGCGCGCTGCAGCTCCTGCAGGCGCCATGCCGGACATGCGCCACTGCATCATAAAGGGGACAGACCTGGCCGGCCGTGATCTTACGGGAATAGACTTTAGACGTGCCACCTTTGACGGCTGCAATCTGCATGAAACGGATTTCAGCGGATCACAGATGGACAATGTTGCCTTCTATAATAATGATCTCACAGATATGAAGCTCTGCGGGTGCAAGGCGCGAGGGTGCAGCTTCCGCTTTCAGGACATGACAGGGATAGACCTTCGGGGTGCCAATATCTATTCGTCTGTGCTCGAGGATGCGATCAATCAGGATAAGGTCATCATTGACGATGATACCAAATGGTATAAGATGCGCTGCCCGGAGGAGGGTGAAGCCTTTATAGCATGGAAGTGCTGCACGGATCTGCGTGTAGTTATGATGCTGGTGCCTAGAGATGCACATCGCTGCATGGCTACCATGGAGACCGGCCGTGTATCCAAAGTCAAAGTCCTGAAAATCACAAATATAGACGAAACTGAAAACTACACATGGGCGCAGTCGACGGTCGACCCGGACTTCTACTACGAAGTCGGCAAGTGGCTGGAGCCTGCGAACGGGTTCCAGACGGACCGCTGGAAAGACTCGTCACCGGGGATACACTTTTTCCTCGACCGCCAGCAGTGCGTGGATTATCAATCTAAATAGAAGAGGCAGGGGCCGGAGGACCCTTGCTTCTTTTTAGTGCAAAGCGTGAGATTGAAAGAGCAGTATAACCGCTGTATAATAATCAGTGCAAAATATAGTGTTTCTTCTATATTATATAGAAGTTAATGATGGCGTTAGGGCATTAAACAATCAATTACGGTATCGCCTCAGCGGCGGTACCGACATTAATGTAAAAGGGAGGAAATGCTTTATGAAAGTTATCATGTCCGGTAACGAAGCAACCGCTCGCGGAGCCTGGGAAGGCGGCGCAAGATTCGCTTCGGCATATCCGGGAACACCGAGCACCGAGATCCTCGAAAATATGCCTCAGTATGGAGCAGAGTGCTACTCCGAGTGGGCTCCAAATGAGAAGGTAGCCACCGAGGCAGCGATCGGTGCTTCCATCGCAGGTGTAAGATCGTTCTGTGCAATGAAGCACGTAGGAATGAACGTAGCAGCAGACCCTATCTACACATTCGCATACACCGGAGTTACCGGCGGATTCGTAATGGTAGTAGCAGACGATCCGGGCCAGCACAGTTCGCAGAACGAGCAGGACAACAGAAATCAGGCCAAGGCAGCAAGACTGCTCATGCTCGAGCCGTCCGACAGCCAGGAGTCCAAGGACTTCATGAAGAAGGCTTTCGCACTTTCAGAGAAATTCGACATGCCGGTACTTTTCCATGTTACTACCAGAACATGCCACTCCAAGGGACTTGTAGAGCTTGGAGAAAGAGAAGAGGCTGAAGTTCCTGATTATGAGCCGAAGATCAAGAAGTATGTAACAGCTCCTGCCAATGCCAAGGTGCTGAGAGCTACACTCGAAGACAGGATCGCAGCAGCAAGAGAATTCTCGAACGACTGTGAATTCAACAGAGTCGAGATGCATGATACAAAGATCGGTGTTATCACATCCGGTATCTCATATCAGTATGCAAGGGAAACATTCGAGGATAATGCTTCCTATCTGAAACTGGGCCTTACTTTCCCTATGCCTGACAAGCTGATCAGGGATTTCTGCAGCAAGGTAGACAAGGTATACATCGTTGAGGAAATGGATCCGTATATCGAAGAGTTCGTAAAGACTCTCGGTATCGAGTGCACAGGCAAGGATGTTATCCCTAAATACGATGAGCTCAATACAGATATCGTAAGGAAGGCGTTCCTCGGAGTAGAGCCTGAGACATATACTACAGACATGAAGACTGTAGTCAGACCTCCGGCACTCTGCGCAGGCTGCCCTCACAGAGGACTGTTCTATGCACTCTCCAAGAGAAAAGGCATTATGATCACCGGCGATATCGGGTGCTACACACTTGGTATGGCACCTCCGCTCAATGCTGTACACACCACTATCTGCATGGGCGCTTCGATCTCGCAGGGACACGGCGCATCTATCGCTCTCAAGGATGCCGGCAAGGACACAAAGGTAGTCTCGGTAATCGGAGACTCCACTTTCTTCCACACAGGCGTCAACTCGCTGATGGATGCTGTATACAACAGCGGACACAATCTGTCCATCATCCTCGATAACCGTATCACAGGAATGACCGGCCACCAGCAGAACCCTGGAACAGGCTATACACTGATGGGCAAGGAAGCTCCTGAGGTAGATATCCCTGCACTCTGCAAGGCTATCGGAGTCAAGGAAGAGAACATCATCACTGTAAATCCGAACCACCTCGATGAGGTAAATGCCGCTCTCGACAAACTGCTGCCGAAGGACGAGCCATGCGTGCTCATCACAAGATGGCCGTGCGTGCTCAAGAAGTTCAGCAAGCAGGATATCGATGAGTTCCCGACACTGCACAAGACACAGTGCGTGATCGATCAGGATAAGTGCAAAAACTGCAAGATGTGCGTAAAGACCGGATGCCCTGCTCTGATCAGCACAAAGGAGAAGGTAGTCATCGACAAGACAAGCTGCAACGGCTGCACAGTCTGCAAGCAGGTTTGCCCATTCAAGGCTATTGAGGAGGTGACAAGATAATGAGTGAAGTAAAGAATATCCTCCTGGTAGGAGTAGGCGGAC
>CACZGY010000068.1 GCA_902780815.1 uncultured Eubacteriales bacterium | reverse complement strand
AGTAGATATGCTAAGTAGCGCGCGAAGTCGTGCCTGTATGTGCCGCAAAGAGCCTCTCTCATCGCGTTTATGGCATGAGGGAACGGGAAGAACTTGTAGATCTTTCCGAATACCGGCGGAAGTATCTCTATAGGGTACGAGCCGCTCGATCCTGCGATCTGAAGCACCATGACCACGACTACTATCGCCTTGCCTACGTCTCCGAAAGATATTGTAAGCGCGTAGATCAGCAGCACAAACACGAAACTTGTTACCGCTGCCGAGAACCACATCAGCCATGGATGTACAGGCTGACAGTTGAGCAGGAAGATATCGCCTGCCACTATGACCGCCGCCTGGAACTGTCCTATCAGGAAGAACAGCAGGAAACGTCCGAAAAATGCCTGAGTATCAGTAGCCGCCGGATACTTCTTTTTATCTATGTGTGTCTTCAGGATGGATACGAGTATGACTCCGCCGACCCATATCGCAAGCACCGAATAGAACGGTGCCATTGCCGCTCCGTACGAAGCGACCGAATAAACCTCCTCAACTTCGACATCGACAAGAGATGAGAAGAATTTCGCATATGCTTCAGGATCTCCGCCCAGCAGGTCGATAAGGAGCTCAAGTCTGTCGCCTTCGGCTACAGATTCTACTCTTTCTATTATGCTGTCTATCTTATCCGCGGCTGAGCTGAACACCTTCTGCATCTGGATAAGTGAGCTGTCAAGCTCGCTCACTGTTTTATCCGCGCTGTCGAGTACCGGTGAAACACCGCTCAGCATCGCTGACATGCTGCTCATCAGCGGCTCCATGAGTTCGATCGTTCTGTCGATAGTGCTTATAAGCGAATCCACTGAATCGCTGAGCGAGTCCTGGCTGAGCTTCTTCAGCTCTTCCATGATCGTATGCATTGCCGAAGGATCTGAGAACGAATTTGTCAGAGTATCCACGTCACTTATCATGGCACTGAGGACCGCCCTCATAGCCATTACTGAAGCCGAGCCCTCGGATTCAGGGAAGAGAGCAAGCAGCCCCTCGAGATCCGATTTGAGTACATTCGCCATCTCGGCAGCTTCCTGTTTCAGTGCTTCTTTTTCTTCTTCAGTAATGCCGTCGCCCGGGATCTTGTCTATGATCTTTTCGAGCTCGGCCCTTTCTTTCTCTATACGGGATTCCCTGTTGTCCAGGATCTTCTTTAACACCTCCAGCGTCTTCTTTGCCTTTGTAAGATCTCTTTCGGCATTCGAAGCCGTTTCCCCTGATGCTTTGCTTGCGTCTGAAAGCCTGCCTTCAGCGTTCTTTATGCCGGAATGTATACGGCCGCTCTTGCTCGTGAAATCACTTATAGCTGAATCATACGCTCTGAGAGTATCCCTGAGGTCCTTAAGCCGTGCGATCACGTCGTCAGCCGTTTCACCTTCTGACAGGTCATCAGCGATCTCGTTGGTCTCATCGAAAATAAACCCGAACACCGTTTCGAGATATGTTGTCTTTATGGACTGCTGCAGGTTAGTTGCGGCAGTCTCAGTTATTTTCGGAGCTATCGCGTTCCGCTTCTGATTCTCATAGTAAGTAAGCGGGGCCTTGTCATCGAGCAGCGCCTGCTCGAAGTGATACATGTTGTAAGTGAAGTTATCCTCGAAAATGACAGCGGCATAATACCTGCCCGACTTCACTCCGTTGATGGCCTCATCGGCAGTCTCCGGGAACTGCCATCCGATCTTGTCGCTTGTTTTCAGGTCTTCTGAGACCTCTTCAGCCATATTGATGTGCGTTCCGTCCTCAAGGTTGAGTCCCGGGTCACGCGAAGCGACGGCGATCTGTATCTCTCCGGTATTTGCGTAAGGGTTGTTGTTGGCATATATATTCACCCACGCATAAAGAGCCGGAAGCACGGAAATCGCCACTATAATAGCCAGCGCGAAAAAGCGCCGGCTTAAAGAGCTGATATCATTTTTAAAAATGGACAGTATTGTCCTCAATTTTATTCCCCTTAACGTTTTATTTTGCAGATCAGCGCATTGGTCTGTGTTTTACAGGTTATGCTTATGTCTCGAAGCTTTTATACGGCTCATCGCCCTTGAGAGCTCGGCGCTGGCAAGCGCCACATCCCTGTTGGTGTTCGCCCGTTTGAGATCCTCCCTTGCCTTCTCTTCGGCACGTCTGGCCCTTGCCTCATCGATATCTTTCGGATGCTCCGCGGTATCCACGAGTATCATCACCTCGTTATTCTCCACCTTTAGAAGCCCGTCCGAAACTACCGAGATCTGCTTACCGGACAGTCCGGCTTCCTTCGCTGCCTCGCCTACCGGAACATACTCTACGATGCCCGGCACGACAGCCATAATGAGGTTTGAATGGTGCGCCAAAATACCGATGCTGCCTTCCGTCGTCATGAGTGACACGGATTCGGCTTCACCGTCATACACCATATGCTCGCTTGCCATGAAGTGCAATTTGAATGCTTCCATTCCAAATCCTCTATTTTTTACTTGTTGCGGCCTTCAAATATGTCGTCAGGCACGCTCTCGCTGACATTCGGACGCAGCGGTACTAAGCTCTGTCTTCGCCTTTGGCTTGCCAATCGCTAAGTGCCGGCGTCCTCGAGTCACCTGCCTGACATATTTGAAGTCCGCAAAATATCAAACTATAGTGTTTTTGCTTTTGCAATTACGTCGTCTATTGTGCCGACATTGAAGAATGCCTGCTCCGGATATGCATCCATTTCGCCGCTCACTATTGCGCCGAAGCCCTTGATTGTATCGGCGAGCTGCACGTAGACGCCCGGAAGTCCTGTGAATTTCTCTGCGACGTGTGTCGGCTGCGACAGGAATCTCTGGATCTTACGTGCTCTGTAAACTGTAAGTTTATCTTCATCCGAGAGCTCGTCCATACCGAGGATCGCGATAATATCCTGAAGTTCCGCGTATTTCTGCAGTATCTCCTGCACCTTTCTTGCAACTTCGTAGTGCTGTTCGCCTACGATATCTGCCTCGAGGATACGGGATGTTGAGTTGAGCGGGTCGACAGCCGGATAAAGTCCCATCTCGGCGATCTTACGCGAGAGTACTGTAGTGGCGTCGAGGTGCGCAAATGTCGTGGCAGGAGCCGGGTCGGTAAGGTCGTCTGCAGGTACATATACAGCCTGTACCGATGTGATCGATCCGGCCTTTGTGGATGTGATCCTTTCCTGCAGTGCTCCCATTTCGGACGCAAGCGTTGGCTGATATCCTACCGCTGATGGCATACGGCCGAGCAGGGTGGACACCTCTGAACCTGCCTGTACGAATCTGAAAATATTGTCGATAAAGAGCAGCACGTCTTTGTTCTGCTTGTCACGGAAATACTCAGCCATGGTGAGACCGCTGAGGCCTACCCTCATACGTACTCCCGGAGCCTCGTTCATCTGTCCGAAGACCATCGCGGTCTTGTCCATGACGCCGGCTTCCTTCATTTCTTTCCAGAGGTCGTTTCCTTCTCTGGAACGCTCTCCTACTCCCGTGAAGATGGAGTATCCGCCGTGCTCCATGGCAACGTTGTGGATCAGCTCCTGAATCAGTACCGTCTTACCTACTCCGGCGCCGCCGAAGAGACCGATCTTTCCGCCCTTTGAGTAAGGTTCAAGAAGGTCGATGACCTTGATTCCTGTCTCAAGGATCTCAACTGACGGGCTGATTTCGTCAAAGCCCGGTGCCTTTCTGTGAATCGACATTCTTTCGGTGTCTTCAGGGATTGGTTCCCCGTCATCTATCGGTTCACCCAGCACGTTGAACATACGGCCAAGGACTCTGTCGCCAACAGGTACTCTGATCGAGTCGCCGGTGGCTGTGACTTCCATGCCGCTGCTCATGCCCTCAGAGCCCGAGAGCATGATGCACTTTACGGTATTATTACCGATGTGCTGTGCTACCTCCATAACGAGGGTCCTGCCGTTCAGCTCCACCGTAAGGGCTTCGTTGATTCTCGGCATCTGGCCTTCATCAAATTCTACGTTTATTACAGATCCCGAGACCTGCACTATACGTCCGGTCATAGTTCCTCCTATTTTCCGCTTTTGCTTCTGAGGCTTCTCGCTCCGGATGATATTTCTGTTATCTCCTGCGTGATAGCGTTCTGCCTCAGGTGATTGAATTCAAGTGTGAGCTGGTCGAGCAGTTCGCTCGCATTTTCATTTGCGGAGTCCATTGCCATCATCCTCGCGCTCTGCTCGGACGAGTAGCTGTTGACCAGCGCCGAATAAACATATCCTACAAGATACGACTGCATAATGCGCTCGAGTACAGTCTTAACATCCGGCTCATACTCGAACACGGTCGAAGCGTTCACATCCGTCTCGGAACCCTCCGGCACAAAGTCATCCCTGTCAAAAGGAATAAGTCTGTCGTGCATCGCGTTTCCGAAACTCAGGCCTCCGGAGAACTCCGTGAAGCATACATAGAGCCTGTCAAAAAGCCCGTCATCGAAATCATCGAGAAGCTCACGGGTTATATCTCTGGCCATCGCAAGAGACGGCTGGTTCATCGAATGCGTGAAGTCTTCACAGATCTGTATTCCGTGAGTCCTGAAAAACCTCCACCCGAAATCTCCGACGACATAAATCCTGTACTCGTCACTTCTTTCCATCAGCGTGAGCGCTTCCTTTATGACGTTCTGGTTGTAGGCACCCGCAAGTCCTTTATCACCTGTAATGACCAGGATACCGTTGCGGCCGCCTGCTACGGCTTCGTCGACTGCAGCATCGTAGTATCTGCTGGTGATCTCGCCTTCGATCGCGAACATCCTGCGGATCTCTTTTCTGAGAAGATCAAAATACGGCTTTGTCTCCTCGGCCTCCTTGCGGGCGCGCCGCATCTTGGTCGACGAGATCAGGTACATCGCGTTTGTGATCTTCTGAGTGTCGCTGACGCTTTTTATTCGGTTTTTTATCTCTTTGGTCGATGGCATTTTTACGCCGCTTTATACTTTTCCTTATATTTAACGGAGATGTCTATGATCTCCTGCTTAAGATCATCATCAAGCTTACCGGTCTGATCTATACGCTCGCATATATCCCTGTGATCCGACTCGAACATCTCTATAAGCCCTTCGATAAACTTAGGCACTTCCGTCGCAGCAATGCCCTGCATCGTGTGAGCAAGCGCCATAACGAGAGTTATGACCTGCTCATGCTGCGACTTCGGCTTATACTGTTTCTGTCTCAGCATGCGCATGAGGCCCTGGCCGTACTCGAGCTGGGATCTCGTCTGATCGTCGAGGTCTGATGCGAACTGTGTGAATACTTCCATCTCGCGGTACTGGGCGAGATCGATCCTCAGTGTACCGGCAGCCTTCTTCATGGCCTTGGTCTGAGCATCTCCTCCTACACGGGATACCGAAAGACCAACGTTTACAGCAGGTCTCTGGCCCGAGAAGAAGAGGTCGGATTCGAGGAATATCTGACCGTCTGTGATCGAAATGATATTCGTCGGTATGTATGCAGATACGTCACCTGCCTGCGTCTCAACGATAGGAAGAGCTGTTATTGAGCCTCCTCCTATTTCATCTGAAAGCCTTGCTGCTCTCTCGAGCAGTCTTGAATGCAGATAGAATACATCGCCCGGATAAGCCTCACGGCCTGGTGATCTGTCGAGCAGCAGAGAAAGTGCACGATATGCCACAGCGTGCTTTGAAAGGTCATCGTAAACGATGAGCACGTCCTTGCCCTGGCGCATGAAGTACTCACCCATAGCGCATCCTGCGTACGGAGCGATGTACTGAAGAGGTGCCGGGTCACTGGCCGAAGCGGTTACAATAATCGAATGATCCAGCGCATCGTGCTTTTTCAGAGTCTGCTGTATCTGAACTACAGAAGATGTCTTCTGGCCGATGGCTACGTAAATGCAAATGCAGTCTTTGCCCTTCTGGTTGATCATGGCGTCTACTGCGATAGCGGTCTTTCCTGTCTGCCTGTCACCGATGATCAGTTCTCTCTGACCTCTGCCAATAGGGAACATCGCGTCGATCGAAAAGATTCCGGTTTCGAGCGGTGTGTCTACAGGCTGTCTGTCAATGATAGGAGGAGCCTGAGCCTCTACAGGCATGTAGCCCGATGCTGTGATCTCCCCGAGGCCATCCACAGGTGAACCCAGGGAATCGACAACTCTTCCGAGGAATCCCTCGCCTACCGGCGTTCCTGCCGTTTTGCCCGTCCTCTTTACCGAGGACCCCTGAGTGACGCTTTCATCGCTGCTGAAAAGTACGCAGCCGATCGTATCCCTGCGGATATCCTGCACCATGCCTCTGACTCCGTCAGCAAACAGCAGGATCTCTCCGAAAGTAGCATGAGGAAGTCCGGCAACTGTTGCGATACCGTCTCCGACAGTAACTACTTCTCCGACCTGTTCGGCCATTGCCTCCGGCGTCCATGCCTGGATGCTCTCCTTGAGCAGAGGAATGATGTTGCCGTTGTTTGTAGGCACCTTTACGAGTGTGTCTCTCAGCTGGCGGAACCTTCCGCCGACCGACCAGTCGTATATGTCGGAACCGACTTCAAGCCTGAAGCCTCCCGGGAACGCGTCGGACTTCTCCCATCTCAGAGGGATCTCCGCGTTGTATTTTTTCTTAAGGAATTGTGCGAACCTCGCCTTTTGCGATTCGCTCGGCTCTGCTGCCGAGTAAATTACTGCGGTGAGGATCATTTCTTCGTTACTCATTTATCTGCCTCCTCCGCAGCATCAAGGAACTGATCGAAAGCATCTGAAGCAGTCTGCTCGAGAGTGAGTTTCTCCATCGCATCGGTGACCATTCCCGTGATCTCCTTCTGCGCGGATTCGATGATCTCATTCTTCTCTCTTTCAGCTTCACCGCGGGCATTTGAAATGATCTTCTCTGCTTCACCGCGCGCCGCTGCAAGTCTCCGCTCTCTTTCAGCTTCGATCTCCTTGTTCAGCCTGTTCTTCTCAGCTCTGATCTCTTCGTCAAAGTCTTTCTCTTTCTTCTCATAAGAAGCCTTGCTGTTTTCGGCATCAGCCAGAGCCTGCTCCGCCCTGCTGTCCATGTCAGCATAATGAGCCTCTCTGCCTTCCATGAAATCCTTCACAGGCTTGTAGAGAAGTATGTATAGAGCTCCGAAGAGTATTGTGAAGTTGAACAGGTGCAGCAAAATCTGCTGCCAGTCTATATTAAGTGGTACTCCTGTCATCTGATTACTCCCTGTCTGTCAAATGTACCGGTCTGCTGATTGCATCCGTTAAAGAACGAATATGATCAGGATGACCGTGAGCAGTGCGTAGATGACTACTGTTTCGATAAATACGAGTCCGAGCATGAAGCTTGTACGGATCTTACCATCAGCCTCAGGCTGTCTTGAAATACCTTCGGAAGTCTTAGCACCGAAAATACCCATGCCGATCGCGCCTCCGCAGGCAGCAAGACCGATTGCGATTCCTGCAGCTATGGCCTTGAGGCCTGTAGTGGTAGCGGCAGCAGCAGCGGCTGCTTCTCCGGCAGCTGCTGTATCACCGGTGTCAGCAAATACTGCGACAGACAGAATCGTCATCATTGCAGCAGCGACCATTGCGAGAACGATCGCGATTCTTCTCAGTTTCTTTGCATTGAGGTTAAGCATTTTAGTCTCTCCTTTTAGTTATATTGATGCGGCGCGTTTTAAGCGCTCTCTTTGACAACAGTTACGCGTTTTTTGCCGCGCCTCTTCTTTTCTTTTGGCGGTTTCACTACTTTTTCTGAAACTTCTCCGTAGAAGAGTGAGGTCAGCATGGTAAGTACGTATGCCTGGATCAGTGCGTGGAGCAGTGTGAACAGCACTCCTACTATGACCGGTACAACGTAGCTCATTGCTGTGTAGTAGTAAACAAGCTCTGTGACCAGGGCTCCCGAGATCAGGGCACGTCTTGCCGATGCCCTTGACTCCGTTGCCGACGATTCCTCCTGACATGATTACAAGATATGACAGGCAGCCCATCATGATGGCCCCGTTTACATCAGCCATCGGTGCCGGAAGGGATATAGGATGTCCGCCTGTGGTCATTACCTGGACTCCCAGAAGCTCAAACAGTGTGCCGGTAAAAATATATGAGCCGGCTGCAAATATATAAGCTCCTAAAAATCCGTTGATGTGCGAATTGCCCTTTGCCATACCGTTAAAGATTCCCACCACAGTCTCAAGCACCAACTGGAACTTACCAGGCACAAGCTTGAATCGCGGTATAACGAAAATCCTGCAGATAAGCGCAAAGAGGATCATGAGTCCTGACACGATAAATCCTGAGATCAGCGCCGGATTGACATCCTTGAGTCCGAACAGGCTGACCTTGTTGACTTCATGCATGACCGCGTCACGCATCACAGTCTGGATGGACTCTTCTTCGCCGCCTCCGCTGCCGGTAAGTATCGATCCGATCATGAATACCAGCGCGATAGCCGAAAAAATGATTATTGCTTTTTTACGCTCTTGTTTTGTCATAAGCGTATCTCCTTCAAACAAAACCGTCTCACCTGATCAGAAATCACTTGATTCGGTAACTTTCTCAACTGTTAAATTTTACCACTTTGAGGTTAGAATTCAAGCCCTCTTTAGGCAAGCCGTATGCATGTTGGTCTGCCGGGCAGCACTATCAGGGTATGAAAAAAAGCGGTGCTTTCGCACCGCCTTGCTGCAGTTTTACTATTTCTGAACTATACGAGCTCCAGGAATACTACTTCTGCCTCATAGCCCGGAGCGATCTCATCGAAGAGTTTAGTCACAACGTCTTCATCAAACAGATACTCGAGGCACTGTCTTCTTGCGTGAAGGTCGCCCTTCTTTGCAATCGTGATCAGCTTCTCAGCCTGACGGCCTGCTTCCTTAGCTCTCATATCTGTTGTTGTGATTCTGCCTTCTCTGAAAAGATCGGTTACCAGGTTTCTCAGCATGGATTTTCTGTGTGCAGAATTTCTGCCCAGCTTCTTATAACCTTTCATTGATGGCTCCTTTCAAATTACTCTTCTTCGCTCGGCTTGAGTGAAAGCCCCACAGCTCAGCGAGTTTGTTTTTAACTTCTACCAGCGACTTCATTCCGAGGTTTCTGACCTTCATCATGTCTTCCTCAGTCTTCTGTGTGAGCTCCTCAACGGTGTTGATGGATGCTCTCTTGAGGCAGTTGAATGAACGAACGGACAGTTCAAGCTCTTCGATCGCCATGACGAGTGCCTTTTCCTTGCGGTCCTCGTCCTTTTCAATCATGAACTTCATGTCGCTGACTTCTGCACCAAGTCCGATGAACAGATCAAGGTGCTCCTGGATGATCTTGGCTCCGATCGAAACGCCCTCTTCAGGTGCGATCGAACCATCGGTCCATATCTCCAGTACAAGTCTGTCATAGTCTGTTTTCTGACCGACTCTGGTGTTTTCAACCGTGAAGTTGACCTTTGTTACCGGTGTGAAGATCGAGTCAACAGGGATTACCGCGATCGGTGTCTCAGGAGTCTTGTTCTCTTCTGCAGGAACATAGCCCTTGCCTGTTGCGATGTTCATCTCCATTACCAGTGTGGCATTGTCTGCCAGTGTGGCAATGTGGAGGTCTGGGTTGTAGATCTCTGTGTCTGAATCTACAAGGATGTCTCTAGCCGTGACTTCGCATGGACCGACAGCATTGATGATGGCTCTTCTGTCATCATCTCCGTCAACCCTTACTGCGAGTCTCTTAAGGTTGAGAATGATCTCAGTAACATCTTCCTTGACGCCCGGGATCGTCGAGAACTCGTGGAGAATTCCGTCGATCTTTACGCTTGTGATAGCTGCGCCCGGAAGGGAGCTAAGCAGAACTCTTCTCATGCAGTTGCCGAGAGTTGTGCCATAGCCTCTCTCAAGAGGTTCGATCACGAATTTGCCATAACGACCGTTTTCATCAACTTCTTTGGTAATAGTTGGTTTAATAATCTCGATCATAATCTTCCCCCCTGGATATTCAATTATAACGACTGCTTTATCCGCCGGATCATCCGGCTTAAGCTACTATCTTGAATAGAACTCTACGATGTAGTGCTCTTCGATAGGAAGGTCAACGTCTGCTCTCTCAGGAGTTCTTGTGATCGTTCCCTCGAACTTATCAAGATTAAGGTCGATCCAGGCAGGTGTAGTGATGATCATTTCCTTAAGCTCGTTGAACTTAGGGGATGACTGCGACTTAGCCTTTACGGATACAACATCACCAGCCTTGAGCTCCATTGAAGGGATATCTGCCTTCTTGCCGTTTACCAGGAAGTGACCATGATTAACAAGCTGACGGGCTTCTCTTCTTGTTGCTGCGAATCCCATTCTGAATACAACATTGTCCAGTCTGCTCTCGAGCATGATGAGGAGGTTCTCACCGGCTCCGCCTTTTCTCTTCGAAGCCTTCTCGAACAGGTTGCGGAACTGAGTTTCGCTGAGTCCGTAAGTGAATCTTACTTTCTGCTTCTCATTCAGCTGGATACCGTATTCGCTCTTTTTACGGCGTCTTACTGCGCCATGTCTTTTGGATTTTTTATTAACACCCAGGTACTGTGGTTCGATACCAAGAGCTCTTGATCTCTTCAGTACAGGTCCTCTATCTCTTGACATATATTATGCTCCTCCTTCCCGATTAGACTCTTCTCTTCTTAGGCGGTCTGCAACCATTGTGAGGAATCGGTGTGATGTCCTTGATCATGGTTACCTTGAGTCCTGCAGTCTCAAGTGCTCTAACTGCGGAATCTCTGCCCGAGCCAGGTCCCTTTACGTAGACTTCTACTGTCTTGAGACCGTGTTCCATAGCCGCCTTAGCTGCTACTGTAGCTGCCTCTGCTGCTGCGAACGGAGTGCTCTTACGGGAGCCTCTGAATCCGTTTGAACCAGCGCTGGACCAGCTGAGTGCGTTTCCGTCCATGTCGGTCAGTGTGATCAGCGTATTGTTGAAGGTGGACTGGATATGAGCCTGGCCACGTTCAACGTTC
>CACZGY010000067.1 GCA_902780815.1 uncultured Eubacteriales bacterium | reverse complement strand
TCCAATTCTGTATTTCTTCATCGTCAAGACCTCTTTTGTCTTTATTTATCAGAACGCTTTAAGTTTGCTCTCGAGCGTCTCTGCGCTCTGCCTGAGCATTGCAACCTCTTCATCAGACCATGTTTCTTCGAGCCTGTGCTCAATGCCTCTGACTCCGACTATTGACGGCAGGCTGAGTGATACGCCCTTTATGCCATACTCGCCCTGAAGAGTAGACGAGACCGGAGCTATGGATGGTCTCTGGTTGAGGATAGCATCAGCCAGGAAGCATACGCATGTCGCGATACCGTAGTGCGTTCTGCCCTTTGCATCGATGATCGTCGCTCCCATTTTTTTAACCGTATCATGCAGGTACTCCTTCTGCCTGTCTCCCCATTCGAGGCCGACATTCTTACAGTAGTCGTCCATGCTGATTCCGGCAATAGTGAGTCTGCTCCATACAGGGAACTGCGAATCTCCGTGTTCTCCTACGATATTGCACTTTATAGCTTCAGTATTGATATGAATGTAGTCACCGATGCTCCTGACAAGTCTGGATGTATCGAGGATGCAGCCGGTACCAAAGACCATGCCCGGAGGCAGCTCCATCCATTCGTCTACTTTCGAAGTCATTATGTCTACAGGGTTCGATACGACCATGATGACGCTGTGGGTGTAATAAGGCTTTATCTGCTCGACTACATTTTTCATTATCCCTATGTTGTCGGCAATCATGTCGAGTCTCGTTTCACCGGACCTTCTCGGACGTCCGGCAGTGATTATGATGAGGTCGCAGTTCTTGCAGTCGGAATAAACGCCCGCACGTACTGATGACCTTCCCATGTATGGAATACCATGCTGTATGTCCATGGCTTCTCCCATGGCTCTCTTTTCATTCACATCGATCAGTATGATATCATTCGCAAGGTTTCTTATGGTAAGCGCATAAGCTATTGAAGAACCTACGAATCCCGCTCCGATGATGGCTACTTTTCTATTGTCTATTGCAGCATAAAGTCTTCTCTTTTCCATGTTACTCCTGTTAATCCGCAGACCGGGTCTGCGCAAGTACTACTTTTTCATCTTCTTCTGTTTTATCATCTATGTGGACCAGCAGGTATCCCCTGTCTGACGATCCTCTATAGAAGAAATGTGATTCGTCTGTGTTGTCCTCACAGACGCTCCATGGTCCATCATTTTTTATGTATGACAGCATGTCGGCCACGGTCAGCTTTCCTGATTTGAAAAGCCCCTGCGAACCCCAATATGCTGCACTTTTGTGAAGAGAGTCTCCAATGATAACGTATCCGTCTTCGTCTATCCCGATCAGCAGCACTGTATGAGTCCCCCCGCTGAGATGACCTTCTTTACCGTTACCAAAGGTAAAGTATACAGGATCTCCGGCCTGAAGCCACTCTGTGATTTCCGCTTCTCTCTGCTGAGGATCATCCGAAGGAAGCTGATACTCAACACCATATGCGTCGAAGACCTTTCTGGCCCCATACTGCGTAATTGGCATCTGCTTTCTGGCAGCCTTCGAGAAATTCCTGTCGAACACCGCTTCTCCGGCAACTTCACGCTGGATATCTATGCAGCCGTCCGGTGTCAGATCCCCGAGGCCATCAACATTCCTCAATATACTCGTAAGCGCGCAGGTTGAGCATCCGTGCGCGCTGAGATAGGCAGAATAATTGTTGTATCCTGCAGTCTGATTAAAAATTCTGTATGTATACTCGCTGCCTCTACTGTTGACAGCCGCCGCATCTGCATAAGCCCCTCTTGACTCATCCGGGAAATCGATGCTCACATCGGCTGATGGTTCGGCCCCTTTGTCCTTTTCAGCAGGAACATGCGGTGCATTTCCCTGACTGAGCAGTGTCCATATGATCAATACGCACACGGCAGCCATCGATGTAATAACAGTGAGCAATGATCTGTTCGACAATAGGTTGTCCTCCGGTTAGCTTCTAGGAATCCTTCTTATCGTAACGATCTTTCTGAACTTCGCGTTGTCTCTTGTCTTTACTCCACCCTTGCTGGTTGCGTGGACAATCTTACCGTCGCCCATGTAAATCGCGTAATGGTTGCTATAGCAAATGATATCGCCCGGCTTGGCGTTCTCATAGGAGACTGCCGTACCTACATGTTTCAGGGCATTCTTACCGTTAGGCAGACTTATTCCGTATTTAGCGTACATCTGTCTGATAAACTGAACACAGTCGATTCCGGTCGTCAGGCTGTATCCGCCGTACTTGTACGGAGCTCCGAGATATTTGAGAGACGTCTTCACAAGTGCTTCCCCGTCATTGAATATCGGATCCCCTTCGTATGTCTTCCAGTCTTCTCCTTCAGGAAGTCCAAGTGTTCCCTTTACGATGACCTTTGGTTCAGCTTCTTCTATGATATCTGTCTGTATATCTGTCGTGTCAGTAACTTCACCATTCACGGACGTGAACTGGCGGAGAACTACCTTTGTACCTTCTTTGCCCTCGGCCTGGACTTCTGAGTCACCGGCAAGCATACTGTCATCCTGTACGTATTCGACTTCTGCCTTATAGCTCTCAGTTACCTCAGCAGTACTCACGATAGTGATCGATGGATCGTTTTCTTCCGGTTCTGTGCAGTCAGCCTCAGTGTCTGCAGTTTCAGCATTCTCCGTCACTGCTTTATTTTCTCCAGCCTCAGCCGGCTGTTCTTCTGTATTTTCATCCATTGCAGTAGCTGTGATCACGATGTTATCTACCTTGTTGTCAGCATCAGCTACTTTGATCTTCGTCTCATCTGCTTTTTCAGCCTTGTACTCATCAGGATTCTCGATCCTTTCCTTTACCAGGACTACAGCGTCATCTACAGAAACGCATTCAACTCCCAGTGCCTTTAGAGGACTTGCAGCAGCTATGCCGATATCACCATCCATAGAAACGGCCTGTAATGTAGTTCCTTCCGGCAGATACTCATCAATTACAGTACGTGTGACCTGTGCTGCATTTTCTTTGTTTCTTACATAGCAAAGTGTTTCGCCGTCTGCTGTAACAGCATATGGCGTCAGCACTGATACGGTCGCGACCATTACAACAACTGCACTTGCTATCAGGCCAACCAAAGCACTTCTTTTAACATGCTTTACGACCATCTCGTATGTCTCACTCTTAGGAGCTTTTTCTTTATTTAAATCCTTATTATCGTTTTTTTCTTTTTTTCTGAATAACTGCATTTTAACCGTTCCCAATATAATATTTTGCCGCTTCCAGTCCCGGGCAAATCTATGAAGAATTGTACCATATGTACCACCAGCTTACAATTCATGGTATAATTCTTTTTGTTCTTTTCTAAGTGTAGTTTTTGTGTAGAACAGGTGTATGAAAATGACTATAAGCAAGCTTGAAAACCATATAATTACAGAGGATGTGGAGCGAATAATAAACGAAGATCTCCCGTGGAAAAAGCTCCGCGGATCAACTGTGCTTGTCACCGGAGCGAGCGGCATGATTCCTTCTTATGTCGTATATACGATGCTGGGTCTGAATGACAGCATGGACATGGGCATAAAGGTGCTCGCTCTCGTCAGGAACGAAGCGAAGGCACGCCGCATATTCGGCAGCGTCCTTGAACGTAATGATATAGAACTTATAGCGCAGGATGTTTCGATCCCTCTGGACTATGACGGAGAGATCGACTATATATTCCACGGAGGATCGGCAGCCAGGCCACGCGAGCATTCGGCTGCTCCGACATCGACCATCCGTGCAAATCTTATCGGGACTTTCAACCTGCTGGATCTCGCCGTGAAAGCGCATTCAAAAGCCTTCGTGCTGATGTCATCTTCGGAAGTATATGGAAAAGTTTCATCAGACATAGATAAGATAAAAGAAGATGATTACGGCTATCTCGACTGTCTCAATCCGAGGTCATGCTATTCAGAGGGCAAACGTGCTGCAGAAACGATCTGCGCATCGTTCATGGCCCAGTACGGCATAGACTGTAAGATGCCGAGATTCGCACATATCTATGGTCCGGGACTCGGTCTCACTGACGGACGTGTGCAGGCGGATTTCGCAGCCAATGTTTTCAGAGGAGAAGATATAGTGATGAACAGTGACGGTTCATCCAGAAGGTCGTATACTTACGTAGGCGATGCTGTATCGGGCATCTTCTATATACTTCTTAAGGGCGAAGAGGCTGCATACAATGTCGCAGACAGCGACAATACCATATCAATAAGGCAGCTCGCCGAAGCGTTCGTTGCCTGCAGGCCTGAAAAGGGTCTGAAGCTGGTGATGAACATAGACCAGTCGAAGAAAGCGAGCTATAACCCTGCTGCTTTCATAGGCCTCGACAACAGCAAATTAAAAGCCCTCGGCTGGGCACCTAAAGTGCCGGTATCCGAAGG
This sequence comes from uncultured Eubacteriales bacterium, assembly GCA_902780815.1. Taxonomy (GTDB): domain Bacteria; phylum Bacillota; class Clostridia; order Peptostreptococcales; family Anaerovoracaceae; genus Crickella. Next base: position 7,495 of record CACZGY010000067.1, on the reverse strand, counting down.
CACAGGACGCATGGTTGAGCATTTTGAGATCACAGAGAACTGAATCGTCAGTTGTTGATTACCCCAGATTGTCCTTGTTTCGCTTGTACTCGAGCATGGCTTTGAAAATATAAAGGTCCTCCGGAGTGGTAACTTTGATGTTGCTGCGAGGGCCTTTTAAAATTGCAACATCTTTGCCGATGCTCCTCAGCAATGTGCAGCTGTCGACTATGTCAACATATTCCGGATTGTCAGGTCTGACTTTTTCATGCGCAGCGAGAATGTCTCCGAGTCTGAAGCTCTGAGGCGCCTGAGCAGTATAGCAATGCGATCTTTTAGGCGAGTCTTCTACCACTTCTCCTCCAATGCTCAGGACCGGCGTCTCAAACATAGGTGTGCATGTAGCCACGGCGCCCTTCTCCTCAACTGTTTTTATGACCTCATTGATGAGGTTCTCTGTGATGCAAGGCCTTACTCCATCATGGATCAGAACTATAGCATCGTCGTCGTTGTTTGCTTTTGCCGCTACAAGTCCGTTGTATTGTGACCCAAGAGCAGTGGTGCCGCCCGGCACTATTGCTTTCACCTTAGTGATGTCATAGCGCTTTACAAGCTTTTTCAGCTTTTCTATATAGTCAGCTTTGCATGCGATATAGATCTCATCGATCAGCGGATGATCTTCGAAAATATCCAGAGTGTAGATAATGATCGGTCTTCCGTCTACCTCCAGGAACTGCTTCGGCTGTCCGGCGCCCATGCGCACTCCGCTTCCACCTGCAAAAATAACCGCGATGTTCTTGCTCATTATGTATCCTCCCTCTTCTTTCTGCGGCATTTATTTGCCCAGAAGTATGGTGTCGATTATCTTATCGGCAGCATGGCCGTCATAATTGCTGAAGTTGGCCTCTCTGAACTTCTCAGTCTTTTCATACTCATAGTCCTTATTCTTCAGTGCTTCGATGAGTTCATCGAAACTGTCGCAGACCTTGCCCGGTGCGTCCTCTTTGACCGACTTGTGTACTCCTCTGATTAATTCATAGCATTCTCTGTCATAAGTATAGAAGAGTACAGGCTTCTCCATCAAGGCAAACTCGAAGTAAGCTGATGAGTAATCCGTTATCATGATCTCAGTAACATAGTAGAGGTCATTGATGTTTTCCTCAGAGGAAAGATCGATTATCCTGTCCTTGTACTTCTCAGGGATAGGCGGCTTATCCACTACGAATGGATGCATTTTGAATGCCCATATATATTCATCACCGCAGAATTCGTAAATCTTGTCAAAGTCCAGTTTACTGTAATCATATGTAGCTACCTTCTGGTCAGTGCCCCTGAACGTCGGGCAGAACAGAATCAGCTTCTTTCCTTCAAGTTCAGGATGCTGTCCGTAAAACTCCGTGCGGAAGTGCGCAACCGTTTCTGGATTCAGGAATCCGTCAAGCCTTGCCATGCCTACAGGCAAGAAGTACTGCTCCGGAAGTCCGAACACCTCGCTGTATACGTGCACCAGCCTCTCTGAACCCGTTATGACGTAGTCGTACTGCTTGTGGCACGAACCTGCAGGGAACGGGGATCCGGCTTTACCAAACCTGCTGTATCCCACAGATTTGAAGCCCTCACCTGCGTGCCAGACCTGTATCAGCTTGGTGCGGTCAGCAAGATTGATGAATCCGAAAACAGGCACATAGTCATCAACGAATATGAAATCCTGTCTCGCTATTTTTGTGATCAGTTCTACCCACGACAGGGTGCTCTTATGTGAGCCTACCGCATTTCTCAGAGAATAGGTGATCTTGAAATCCTTGTCGAGACCTCTTTCCTTCATCCTCTCGTCTATATACTTGAGATTTCCCCAGAGATACGGTTTAGTCTCCGTCATGAACATGATTTTATCGCCCTTTTTCGGCGACAGCTTTTCCACTACCGCGTAGTAGGCGCGCATCATCTCAATAACGGAGTACATATAGACCCTGTCGAACTTTCCGCGGAACGTCAGCGCCTCCTGAACATATCTTCTGCGACCCCATGTCTTATTCTCCATCACAAATCGCGAATGCATCATCAGACTCAATGTAACATCATCTGTCGAGTATGTACCGAATGTAACATCATACGAGTATTTTCCGTCATCATACTTGTAGATTCTACACAGATCATCGAGTTTGTATGCCAGTCCGTAGGATACCGAACATGTGAACTCATCTCCCGGCACCTTTGCCTGTATCTGCCATTTGCCGTTCTGCAGGAAGGATCTATCGTCAAGTGCCGTGATATTCAGAACAAAATAGTATTTGCGGCATACAAAACTTCCGTCGTCTGCCTTCACATCCTCATACCTTTCAGGAATGATCGGCACTTCGTTATATATCCACATGTCGATGATCTGGCTCGATCTTTCGCCTCTCTTCTTTCTGCGCCGTCTTCTGTTGAAGCGTCTGAATGTGAACTCCGCCTCTTCCTCATGCGACGTCTCGATACAAAGGTTAAGGAAAATCCTCTCCCAGCTTATGTCAGTCACCTGAAAATCATCTGTTGTGTGGTCATCTACATAATTAAGTTTCATTATCTGTTCCTCACTCTTCGAGAAGCGCTATCGTTCTCTCGATTGAATGTCCGTCACAGGCTCCAACGTACTTCTGTCTGAAATCCTTCACCGCCTGAAGATCGAACCGTTCATCAAGGTTGAGTATAAAGTCGTTTATCTCCCCGGTCGTCCTGCATACAGGGCCCGGCGTTATGTCTTCATAATCATAGTACATGCCGCGCTTGTCTATGTAGTCCTCAATATCATACGCGAAGAAAACAATAGGCTTTTCCCTTATAGCAAACTCAAATCCAACCGATGAGTAATCCGTGATAAGGATGTCTGTAATCGCGAGCAGACCTTCAATGGAAAGGACTTTCACCGAATTCATATCGAAAGCGAATACATTCTTCAGATCTTCAGGGATAGGCGGGCGCTCCTTGCACAGCCCGTGATGCTTTATAAGCAGCACGTACTCCTCGGACAATGCTTCAGCCATAGCACGTATATCGAGCTGGTCAGGAGCTTTAGCCTTCGCGACTGCACCTCTGAATGTAGGCGCATAAAGTATGAGCTTTTTGCCCTTTATCTGAGGATATGCCTCATAGAGCTTGTTCATCTGTTCGGTATAATACTCAGGCCAGAAGAATACATCCGTGCGCGCTATACCTATAGGCCTGTATATCCCAGTCTCTTTCGGGATCCTGAATGCATCTTCAAAAGTCCAGATCTGTTCTTCTCCCGCAACCGTAACATGCGTATAATTTCTGTACTGATTATATTCTTCCCTGTCTTTTGCGCTTTTTCCGAAATTCTGGTTATCTACGGTACTGTATCCTACTTTTTTAAACATTCCAACACCGTGCCATAGCTGTATCACCTTGGTCTCAGGTCTGAGGTCGAACTGGCTCAGGATGTCATTCGCTGTTGACAGGAATACCGCTTTTGCAGTTGCAAGCTCCCTGACATATCCGAGAGCATTATAATAATACTCCGCATCTGAAACCGCCCTGACATGCAGCCCTTTGTAAACGACTTTGTACTTTCCCTGCTTTTTGATCTCTTTTGACAAGTGATATCCCGTCGGCGACGGTGAACCGCCATTCTCCATAAAGATGACCTTGTCTTCAACCGGTTTCCTGGATTCCTCGGCATAAATCGCAGGAATCTGATCTTTTATGGTCCTGGATTTCAGCATTTTACGATAGACTTTTGCTGCGGCAGGATCTTTCTCATAATCGCGGACATTTTCTTTCTTTCGTCCTTGTTCTCAGCTTTTTCCAGATGTGTGATCCCCCTGTCCATAACCTCAAGGAAAAGTTCCGCCATCATTACTTTTGGATCAGTTTCCGGCTGGCTTCTCCTGCGCCTGGCTATCTTTATTGTCTCTGCAATACCTTTTGATTTAAGGTTGCGCAATATTGCTCTTGTATCCAAACCTATTCCTCCGATCCGGAAAAAATAATATCCGTCATTCTATCTGCCGCTGATCCTTCCGGCAGCTCTACATATTTATCAATGAACGCTTTCATACCAGCATGATCATAATCTCCGCTGTCGATAACCTTAAGTATAGATGCAGCATCTCTGTGCATACCTCCCGGCAAGTCTTCCGGATAATCTATATAAACACTTCTCTTCGACATGTAGTCATCGTAGTCATACGCATAGAAGAAGAACGGTATCCCCATAACGCCTGCCTCGTATACCGAGCAGCTGTAATCACTGATGAAGTAATCTGCGATCGAAAGCATATCCATTGTAGAGAATCCATTACAGTCTGACTCCACAGGTGAAATAGGATGTGCTTTTACGATCAGCCTGTATTTATCCCCAAATGCAGCGGCTGCCTCCCTGAGGTCCTCCACAGCTTTCCTGAAAGGCCCCTGCTCGTCTTCTCTCTGTCTGAAAGTCGGAGCATAAACTATCACTTTTCCGCCTGCAAGTTCAGGATGCATTCTGAGTATCTCTGCCTTCTTTTTTTCCTGATAGCTCTTGTCCCGGAGCAGATCCACTCTCGGGAGAGGCATTACCGTCAGCGCTTCCGGCGGATAATTGAAGCTCTCGGCAAGGTAGTTCCTGTAGCCTTCTCCCGCACAAAAGATCAGGTCATAGTTTTTATGCATGTCCATGGCATAGGCAATCTTTGAGGATCTTCCTTCTGGCTGATCGAGTATGCTGTAGCTGTTCTTTTTCATCGTGCCTATGGAATGCCATATCTGCACGATCTTCTGCCTGCTCCTGTGTCTAAGCATGCTCGCCGGGATATTATAAGTATCGAGTATGACTATACGGGCAGAAGCCATCTCTTTTGTCTGCTTCATGATATGCAGCAGATAAGGGACCGCTCCCTTGCGGCCAGGCACCATACGCCTGCAGAGCATCACAATGCTGTAATCCGGATGTTTCCGGGCGATGCTTTCCTTAAGCAATTTGAAATCCACGGAAGGCTCATCGTCTTCCCTGCTCATGAAAAGCACCTTCTTTTTGGTTTCTTCCGGGCACAGCACTTTATAGATAAAGTTGAGTATTAACTTGAATAACCTTATCAGCCGTATCACCTGCTAATCCCTCGCGTTATAAAAATCAATTGCTTCGTTTATCTCGCCGTCGAACAGCTTCACACCCTTCTCGAGAACGATTCCTCTCTTACAGAAATCCATAGCCGCGTCAAGCGAGTGTGTAACAAAGAGCAGCGTAATGTCATCACCGGACATTATCTCACGCACCCTCTCAGTACATTTTTTTCTGAAACGTTTATCGCCTACGCTGAGAGCTTCGTCGATAATCAGTATATCCGGATTAACGTTGACGCTGATTGCGAAGCCAAGCCTTGCCTTCATTCCACTGGAATACGATCTGAGAGGCTGGTCGATATAATCGCCTACATCAGCAAACTCAATGATAGCCGGCTCAAGCCTCTTTATCTCTTCCTTTGTGAAGCCCATTAACTCGCACTTCAGGTAGATGTTTTCACGTCCTGTGAAGTTAGCATCAAAACCCGCACTAAGTTCGAGCAGGGCGCTTATCTTTCCGTTTACCTCGACTTCACCGGCAGTCGGATATGTGACTCCGGTTATTATCTTGAGGATCGTAGATTTACCCGCACCATTCCTGCCTATAAGAGATACCGCATCTCCTCTGCGGATCTCAAAAGACATATCGTTTACAGCCTTGTTTATTTTGTGCGGCACTTTATCGCTGAAGAGGCCTTTAAAACGTGCTCTTTCGCTTTTGTAAAGCTTGTATTCTTTTGTAACGTGATCGAACCTGATCACGACATCATTTTCTTTGCCCATCATGCCTCCTATAATACATCCGGAATCTCTTTGCGCAGATGCTTATACGCCCAAAGCGCCAGAATAGTAAACACAAGCAGCGTTATGCAGAAGCAGCCAAGTTCGACCGGATCTTCCCAGAACCACTGCTTATATATGAACACCTTTCTGTAACCGCTTGATACAACCGTGATAGGGTTGAATTTAAGCAGTATCCTGGCAGTATGATTGTGGATCCTGTCTACGTTATACATAACACCAGACATCCAGAATATCGCCTGTGTGAACGATCTCACCAGGTTCTGGAAATCCTGGCTTATAGCCGACAGCAGACCCGAAAACAATCCCCATACGGTAAAGAAAACAAACATTATGAACATGTAAAACGGAATCTGCAGATAATAAATATCCGGCATGTGCCCGCAGACCGCAAACAGTACAATCGTTATGGCCAGCAGCAGCCAGTGTACGTACAGGAATGACAGGCTCACGAAAGTCGGTATGGTTGATACAGGGAATCTCATCTTTGTGACGAGGTGTTTCTTCTTACGGACGCATCCCGCGCCTCCGTTAAGCATATCCTGCATGTAGAACCATGGCAGGAATCCCGCGACCAGCCAAAGTATATACGGGTAGCCTTCCACAGGCTTGCCCGCCCTGAGACCGACAGTGAAAGCGAACCAGAACACAAATATCCTGACAGTCGGTTTAACGAGAGCCCATGCCCACCCCAGAGCAGATGCCCTGTAAGTCTTTATGAGCTCAGATTTGGCCAGCTTGAATACCTGATTGCCCAGCAGGCGGTGCTCTTCAATTATAAGTTTTATGCTTTCCATTATCTTTAAAACTCCCACACTTTGGCATCGAGCTTAAGAGCAGCTTCTTCTATGCCGTACTCCTTCATCTCCCTGAGCAGCAGCCCGTTTATGCTCTGTCTCGACACCCTGTGATAAATATCTTCCGCTTCAGCCTTATTTCCCATATTGAGAAGTGCATCGGCATAGCGTTTGTTGATTATGTCATCGTCCGGATAAACAGCAAGCCCCTTTTCTGCTGTTGTGATAACTGCATCCCAGTTTCCGGTTCCTTTTGCTTCTTCACATGCGAGATCTGTCCTGCATCTGAATATCCATCTGTGCGATGGATATTTCTTCTCATATTCATCGCATATAGTCTTAGCAAGTTCAAACTCTCCTTCGTCCATATGAACAACCATCTTTAGGAAGTCCTTTGCAGCTCTGTAGACAGAATCCTGAAGTTCAGTCATTTTGAGCGGTGCGCCTCCGGTCACTCTGTTTGGATATCCCTTGATAATGCTCTTGTGCTTCACATGCAGTATATCGAAGACCTGCTGTATCATGCCTTGGTTGAACATCGCGCTGACGCAGATGTCCATGAGTCCATCATCGAGTGGTATAGCCAGGTCATTGAACTTGAACAGCGAATCCCTTTGCTGTCTTATAAATTCGCTGAAAACCGCCAGGGCTTTCCTGTTATCTTTTCGCAGCTCCTCAAGTCCGGCTTCCTCTGCCCTTTTGCGTGATATCGCTATAACATATCGCATGGCCGGTCTTGCTCTGTCAATATAGTGAGCATGGCGGATCTTGTAGTACTCCATAGCCATGTCCTTATAACTCTGCATGGCCGTTGCCATCTCTTCAGTGCTCATCAGCTGCAGGTATTCTCTCTCGCAGTTTCCGGCAGCCAGATCGTG
>CACZGY010000066.1 GCA_902780815.1 uncultured Eubacteriales bacterium | reverse complement strand
TAAAAAAGGAGTAGGAAGTTCCAAGAACGGCAGAGACTCCGAGGCGAAAAGACTTGGACTCAAGGTAGGTGCCGGTGAATATGTAAGCGCAGGAAGCATTCTCATGAGACAGAGAGGAACAAAGTTCCACCCTGGCAACAATGTTGGCAAGGGCGGAGATGATACTCTCTTTGCAAAGATCGACGGAACAGTTAAGTTCGAAAGATACGACAAGAAGAGAAAGCAGATCAGCGTTTACAGCAAAGAAGCATAAGGCTTATGGCTCCTGCATATGATGTAGGAGCCACTTTTATTTATTCAGAGATATGTTTGTTGACAGAGCAGAAATAACTATCATATCAGGCAAAGGCGGCAATGGCGCAGTTACTTTCCGCAGGGATCCATATGTTCCGGATGGCGGTCCGGACGGAGGAGACGGGGGAAACGGCGGCAGTGTTATTTTCGTTGCCGATAAAAACTTAAGGACTCTTATGGACCTTAAGTACAAGAGAAAATATCAGGCTGAAAACGGCCAGCCGGGAATGAAGAGAAACCGCTTCGGCAAAAAAGGCCAGGATCTTTATATAAAGGTTCCTGTAGGTACAATGATCATCGACAAAGAGACCGGACATCTTATGAAAGATCTCCTGAAGGACGGTGATTCAGTAGTTGCTGCAAAAGGCGGACGCGGCGGCAGAGGAAATGTGCATTATAAAAGCAGCATCAGGCAGGCTCCGAATTTTGCGGAAGCCGGAGGACCGGCCAAAACAAGAGAGGTCATACTTGAGCTGAAACTGATAGCCGATGTCGGACTCTTAGGTTTTCCTAACGTCGGGAAATCAACACTCCTTTCGGTGTGCACAAACTCCAAACCTAAGATCGCAGGATATCACTTTACAACAATTGATCCTAATCTCGGCGTAGTCTATCTGCATGACACCAGCTTTGTAATGGCAGATATCGCAGGCATCATTGAGGGAGCGTCCCATGGAGCCGGGCTGGGATTCAAGTTTTTAAAACACATCGAGAGAACAAAGGTCCTGATCCATGTAGTTGATGTATCGGGATCCGAGGGCAGAGATCCTGTTGAAGACTACAAAAAAATAAACGCAGAACTCAAAGAGTTCGATCCCCGTCTTGCAGAAAAGCCTCAGATCGTTGCTGCAAACAAGATGGATCTTGTGACTGATCAGGAAAAGTACCAGGAGTTCATGGACTTTATGGCTGAAGAAGGCCGTGAGGTATACCCTATCAGTGCTGCAGCAAGACAGGGAATAGAGGAGCTCATGAATGCTGCACTCCGCGGGGTGGAGAACTACGTTGAGCCGGATTATGAGCCAATGGTTATGTTTGATTTCGAAGCTGACGAAAATGAGGCTGACTACCGCACCGTCAGCGCATATAAGGCAGAAGATGGCGCGTATGTACTTGAAGGAAAGCAGCTGCTTAAGATTTTCCGTTCAACCAATTTTACCGACAGCGGATCCATACGATATCTATATAATTACATAGAGAGGCAGGGCGGCATAACGCTGCTAAGAGAGCTTGGCATGAAAGAGGGAGATACAGTCAGGATAGAGGACTTCGAATTCGAGTTCACAGAAGACTGATGTCACTAAATCCGGCAATTTTTGCACTTTTTTTAACATGATAATAATGGCAAAACAAAGCATGACCGTAATAACGGTCATTTTTTGTTGTTTTCAGGAGAATTAAAGTTTAAATTCATTCATCTTATGAATCTCGAGGCGAGTTTGAGACGGGATGTAACTATTCTTATACTGACAGCATTAGACCAAATGAGGTGAATACTGATGACGGACAATGTTGTTTGTAAGTTAAAGGATGCTTTAGAAGACTTGCTTGGCAATAGAAAAGTTTTGATAAAGATACTTTCCGTTGCTCTGATTCTTCTGATTGCTCTGGTGCTCAGGATCCATGATGAAAACAAAGCAGATATTACTATTGAAACAGAAAAACCTGCTGATGAGCAAGAATACATCGACAACAGCGATGCCCGGGAAAACCGGTCTCAGATTTTTTTCGTGGATATCGGAGGCGCCGTTGAGAAACCCGGTGTATACGAGGTATCTAAGGACACCAGACTGTTCGAGGTGATTGAGATGGCCGGAGGACTTTCAGAAGATGCTGATACAGATCATGTAAACCGGGCATCTTTTGTCGAGGATGGACAAAAAATAATAATACCCGTGAAAGGAAGTGATGTTACAGGTGATCTGGATACAACAGCTGCATCTTCAACGGTCGCAGAAAACGGACTCATTAATATAAATACAGCCTCTGCCGATGAACTTAAGACCCTCAACGGAATAGGGGACGTGATGGCGGAAAAAATCCTGGAGTACAGATCATCAAGAGCCTTCAAAAGCAAAGAGGATATTATGTCGGTCGATGGCATAGGAAACAAAATCTACGAGAAGATCAAAGACCGCATAACAGTATAAGTTAAAGGAGGCATCAATATGTACGGTATAACACCATCAGAAACAAAGATCATGAAGGATCTCGTAAAAGAACTAAGCGAATTCAACAGTTATGTCAAGTCAGGCGTAAGCCCGTTCGGACGTGAATACATGCAGGGCAATTATTTCTATGCGTTCAATCCTTCAAAGAACATTGACAAGGTACTTTATCAGAAAAACATAAAGCTGCTGAGCACTATAAATGAGATCCTCGATGAAAACTGCATAAATATAAAGAGTCAGGGATACACATATTTAAAAGATGCAATATGCATAATAACGGATAAAAAGACCCTGGATGTTTGCATGGTGAAAGAAATATATCCGTATATAGCTGAAAAACACAGGATAAAGAGCAAATCAAAGGTGGAGCACAGCATAAGAAACTCTCTGGATTCAGCATATAAAAAATGTAAAAACGAGTATCCGGAAAGAGACTGCATCATGAACTGTTTTGAAGAGAAGCCGACAAACAAAAAGTTCCTGCTGAAAGCAGTACAGGAAGTCAGTGACAGACTGCTCAAAGAGTATACTGCATGATTGAAACGAAAGCCGATTTCTGTTAGAGTTTAGTCTGTATTGATTTCTACTGAAAGGCAGACCAGACAATGGAAAAAGCAAAGATCGACAGGATAAACGAACTGGCACACAAGTCCAAAAGAGAAGGACTTACCGATGCTGAAAAAGAGGAACAGAGGATGCTGAGACAGGAATTCCTTGCCGAAATAAGAGCTGACTTTAAAGCGACGCTCGAATCCATTGAAATTGTTGAAGATTCAGCACAAAGAAGTGATGAATTTATAAGCTGAAAATGATATAATTAATGGAAATTTTGCGGACAAGGAGACATATATGAAAAACCTCGGAGTAAATGAAGTCAGAGATATGTTCAGGGATTTCTTCGTAAGCAAGGACCACTATCCGGGCGGTTCTTCTTCACTGATCCCGCGTAATGACAAGAGCCTTCTGATAATCAACTCTGGCATGGCGCCTCTTAAGCCTTATTTTGCAGGCACAGAGACTCCTCCTAAGAAGAGGATGACTACATGCCAGAAGTGCATAAGAACAAATGATATAGAAAACGTCGGCAAGACTGCACGTCACGGTACTTTCTTCGAAATGCTCGGAAATTTCAGCTTCGGAGACTACTTCAAGAAAGAATCTCTGCAGTGGGGATGGGAGTTCTGCACGGAGTGGCTGGAAATGCCAAAAGAAAAGCTTTGGGCTACCATCTATGAGAATGATGATGAAGCATTCGAGATATGGCGCGACATAATCGGAATGCCTGAAGAAAGGATAGTACGCCTCGGCAAGGACGATAACTTCTGGGAGATCGGACTTGGCCCATGCGGTCCATGCTCAGAAATATACTATGACAGAGGACCTGAATGGGGCTGCGGAAAGCCGGACTGCAAACCTGGCTGCGACTGCGACAGATACCTTGAGTTCTGGAATCACGTATTCACACAGTTCGACAGACAGGAAGACGGTTCGTATCCAAGACTTGCTCATCCTAACATTGATACAGGAATGGGTCTTGAGAGACTTGCTTGCATTCTTCAGGGTGTAGATTCTATCTTTGATGTTGATACTGTAAAGTTCATCAGAGACGCAGTCTGCGAGATGGCCGGTGTCGAATATATGGCAGGCAATCATAATGTGGATGTAAGTGTAAGGATCATCACAGACCATCTCAGATCCATGACGTTCATGATAGGAGACGGTATCCTCCCGAGCAACGAAGGCAGAGGCTATATTCTCAAGAGAATCATCAGAAGAGCAGCAAGACACTGCAAGCTCCTGGGTATCACACAGGCAAACCCTCTTGTTGAACTTGCTGAAAGTGTAGTGAAAACATCAGGCGGAGCTTACCCGGAACTTGTTGAGAAGCATGATTACATCATGAAGATCATCAAGATCGAAGAGGACAACTTCGCAAAGACTCTCGACAGAGGAATCGAGATCCTTGATGGATATATGGATGACATGGATGCAGCCGGAACTACGGTTCTTGCAGGCGACCTCGCATTCAAGCTTTATGATACATACGGATTCCCGCTTGAAGTAACTCAGGAAATCCTTGAGGAGAAGGGCAAGACTGTCGATGTAGACGGCTTCACTGAAAAGATGAATGCTCAGAAGGAGCTCGCAAGAGCAAACCAGAGAGACACAGAAGGTGATGCATGGAGAGACGCTTCCGAATACAGCCACCTTGAACCGACGAAGTTCCTCGGATACACAGAAGAAAAAGCTGATTCCAGAGTGCTTTATGTGGGCGACTTCGATGAAAACCGCAAGTTCATCATTTTCGAATCGACTCCGTTCTACGCTACAAGCGGCGGACAGATCTTCGATACCGGTATCGTAAAACATGGAGACAATGAACTCAGCGTAGTTGAGGTCGTTAAAGAAAACGGAATCTATCTCCACGTTCTGGATCCACAGGATACAGGTTTTGCTATGCGTATCAAGCCTGGTGATGAAGTCACTCTTGAAATCGATTCAATCAGAAGACACCAGATCGCAAGGGGACATTCTGCAACGCACCTTATGCAGCAGGCTCTCAGAGATGTGCTCGGAGATCATGTAATGCAGGCCGGTTCATATGTCGATGACAATTATCTGAGATTCGACTTCAATCACTTCCAGCCTATGACAGCTGAGGAGATCCGTAAGGTTGAAGAGATAGTCAATGAAAAGGTAGATGAGTATCTCCCTATCAAAATGGAAGAGATGCCTATCGACGAAGCCAAGAAGCTCGGCGCAATGGCTATTTTCGGAGAAAAGTACGGCGATATCGTAAGAGTCGTCAGCATGGGTGATTACAGCATTGAATTCTGCGGCGGTACTCATATCGACAACACAGGTAAAGTCGGAGGTTTCAAGATCATCAGCGAAGGCGGAATAGCTGCAGGCGTCAGACGTATTGAAGCTATTACAGGTTCTAAGGTAATAAGCTATCTTGAAAATAAAGAGGCGACCATCAGCACTGTAGCTGCAGCTCTTAAGTCAAGCGAGGCAGATCTTACAAGAAAAGCAGCACAGGTTATGGCAGATATCAAATCCCTTGAATCTACCATTAAATCTATTAAGTCTGACAAAATCAGCAGCTCGGTTGATGATATAATAGCTTCAGCTAAAGACATCAATGGCGTTAAGCTGATTGCAAAGAAATTCGATGATGCAGATATTGAACAGCTCAGGAGCATATCGGATGCTGTCAAGGCAAAAGCCGAAAATATCATCATGGTACTTGCAGCTGTTAATGGCGGCAAAGTAACATTCATCGTATCAGTAAGCGAAGATCTCATAGGTAAGGGCTGGCATGCCGGCAAGCTTATCAAGGATATCGCAGCTGCAGCAGGAGGCGGCGGAGGCGGAAAAGCCAACATGGCTCAGGCCGGCGCAAAGGATCCTTCAAAAGTTGACGCAGCATTCGCCAAAGCAGAAGAACTCATAGCAGGCTAGAGAATTAAGGAGGCATACAATGAGTAAAAACACTATCATGTTCGAAGGATTCAAGGACAGCCAGCTCAATAAGAAAGAAGCTCTTATTGAGATCTACTCTGCACTTACAGATCGCGGTTACAATGCTATCGACCAGATCGTAGGATACCTTACTTCCGGAGATCCTTCATATATCACAAGTCATAACAATGCAAGAAATCTCATCCTCAAGATCGACAGAGATGAGCTCCTTGAGGAAATTCTCATCAACTATCTCGATCTCGGAAAGAAATAATGAGAATTCTCGGACTTGATGTAGGCAGCAAAACAGTGGGGGTCGCGGTAAGCGACCCTCTTGGCGTTATCGCTACAGGTGTCACTACTATTGAGAGAGCGGGGATCCGAAAGGACACGGGCAAAGTCATCGATTATATCAAGGAGTATGGCTGTGAGACAGTTGTCATTGGACTTCCGCTCAGTCTTGACGGAGAAGATTCGGTACAGACTCAGAAAGTCAGGGACTTCAGAACGATGCTTGAAAACAAGCTCAGAAGTTCCGGACCGCTTTCAAAAGTTAAAATAGAATGGCAGGATGAAAGGTATTCTACTGTTGAAGCAGAAGAAGTCCTGATAGAAGCAAACATGAGCAGGGAAGACCGAAAAAAGATAATAGACCGTCAGGCCGCAATAGTAATTCTTCAGAGATATCTGGACAGAATGCCGGAAAAGGAGGAAAGCGATGAATGATCTTCAGATCGATTATTTCATGGCTGTAGCAACAAACCTCAGCTTCACGAAGACTTCTGAGGAGCTCTTCGTGTCCCAGCCGGCGATCTCCAGACAGATATCACAGCTTGAGAAAGAGCTTGGCTGCAAGCTGTTAAGGCGCAACAACCAGGGAACAGAGCTTACGGAAGAGGGCAGACTTTATTTTGACCTCTTCAGCAAATATAAGGCAGAGCTAATCAATACCAAATTAAAAGTTGAGCGGATCATGGGACGCAATAAAGCAGTCATGAGAGTCGGCTTCCTTGAAGGCTGGGACCTGTTCAATATTATCCCGCCAATGATGGAGAAATTTAAGGCAGAGTTCCCTGATACGGAAGTTGTGATCAACTGCTGCGGCGTCAAGGAGCTTGCGACCGGTCTTCTGACTGATACGCTGGATATAGTTGTCACCATGCAGAACAGTGTAAAACTGTACAATGAATTTGAATGCACTGATGCTGCCAGAATAGGCAAGATCCTGATATTCGCAGCCAGCCATCCTCTGGCTCAGGAAGATACCGGAGAACTGACTCTTAAGGATTTCAGCAATGACCTCTTCATAGCTCCGTGGGAGATAGTTGATAAAATGATCATCGATGCCATATCCAACTACACAAGGCCGTATGGCTTCGTTCCTAAGCTCAGATTCGTGAAAAACCATGAATCAACTATCACCTGTGTAAGAAATAACATGGGTGTCACCATAGGAGATGACTGGGTATGGGCAAAGAATGCTGACGACCTCAAGTGGATCCCGTTCAATGCGCAGGATACGATCTCTGTTGCCAGATTGAAAACAAAGGATAGTGATGATGTGCTGGCAATGGAAGAAATACTGCTGGAAATATTGAAAAAACACAAAAGTTAAATCGCTGTAAAAGGCGAAGTGCTTGAAAAATCAAATTCATAACCAAATGGTTATGAATAAAAACTGTATTCGCAATTATACAAGGCGGATTGATGCTTGTAAAATTATTAACAAGATAAATCTGCTTTTTATATTGAAAATATTCTTTGTTTAGAGGGGGACACCAAAATGCAGAAAAGCGCTAAATTAACCGCAGTATACGCACTTATCATGGACCTGCCACTGAGTCTGGTCATCACACTTGTTGCTCTTGCGCTCTCGAATCTCGACGCACCGGGCAGCCTTAACGGACCTAACTACATCAGAATGGCATGCCTTGCATATGTTGTAACATTCTTTGTAAATTTCATCCACGCTGAAAGATGGGGCTTCGCATTCGCAGCAAAGCACTCGCAGCCGGGAACACTCAAGTTCGGAATCCTTCTGAATGTTGTTGTTGCTGCTGTGTTCTGCGTAATTCTTGATCTTATCATGACAGCTGTAGGAATGGCTGCAGGCGGATCATTCGCATTCGGACCATACATCGCAGCATGCCTTAAGGGCTTTATTCCTTGCTATATCCCTACACTGATCATTGCTTTCTTCTGGAACAACTTTGCAGACAAGTGGAGCAGAGCGATCTGCAATGAGCCTGCACCGCAGATGCCTGGAGCACCTGATCATAAGTAAAGAAAAAACACAAATTCTTTAGAAAGCAACGTTCACAAGTTGTTATAATCTAAC
>CACZGY010000065.1 GCA_902780815.1 uncultured Eubacteriales bacterium | reverse complement strand
ATCTGTCAAGTATGCTGGCATTTTTTGCTGTTTTCTCCAAAAAAGTGCGGACTCATTTGCGGACCCAAATGTAGGTTTGAGCATGGTTTTGGCAGGTTTAAGTAGGTAGATTTGCAGATATCGTGATTATCTAATAATTCCAGGAAACAATCGCTCCTCTCTTCTGCAACACCAGAATCGAATTTCTTATATTCTTAGTAAATCCAACGGTCATACATTCAGCGAAGACTCATTTTTAGGTCTGAAAACAGTCTATGTAGGTAGGTTTTTTGCAAAGAAAAAAGCTTGAAACCATTGAAATTTCAAGCTTTAGAATTGGTGGAGATGACAGGAATCGAACCCAGGTCCAAGTATTGGATTTTCAACGTTTCTGAAAATCCTGCGGACTCATTTGCGGACTCAGCTGCAGGTCTGAGTGTTGTCTGAGTAGGTCAGTTTTCCCTTTTTGAGTAATATGACGGTTCTTAACACCAGATATAACGCGATTGTCAGAAGCAGTATCCCGGTAAAATAGTAACTTGCGTTATATACCTCATCAAATCTTCCAAGTAGACAGAGCGGAATGCTGATCGTAAAGGCAACCGGGAACAGAACTGCATTCAGTATCTTTTCTGAATAATATTTTTTGCGACAGATCAGATACAGCAAGATACCGACAGCAGACAGTATGCCGCCTATTATCAGCCAGTAGTTGTAGACAAGTCTAGGAAGGGTAACTACTCCTCCACTTTCCGTTGCTTTTTTATCACCATAAATCAAAACATCGCCGCCATCAGCAGGGTAATAATACACTTCGTCTATCTCATTCTTATTCCCTATTCTCACCAGGGTCTCATTGCTCTTCCTAGATAGCTGATCCCATCTTGTGCGATAACATCCTATAAAAGCCATTGTTTTGCTGCTGTCCTGATCCTTGAAACGATCAATATCATAACCGCTGACATTTCCGCCCAATACAGCCACGATACTTCCATCCGATAGTTCTTCTACAGTCAGCGCGTTGCCCGAATCCTTTATGTATATAGGGCTCATCATGTGGATCACTGCAATAATGATAATAATCAGTCCCAACACGAAACCCAGCAGTGTGCTCGTAATCTTTCTTTTTGCAATAAGGCTTCTAGTAAGCGACAGCCCGTCTGAAGCTATATCGTTCAACTCATCTCCGGATACAGGCTCATTGATCCTTTCCCCCTTGATGAGTTCGGCGATTGAGACATCCAGACATCCGGAAAGAGCTTCCAGATTTTCGATGTCTGGAAACCCTCTTCCCGTCTCCCAACGTGAGACAGCCTTATCAGAAACATGTATAGCATCTGCCAGTTGGGCCTGTGTAAACTGCTTCTCTCTGCGAAGGTCTGCGATGAATCGCCCGGTTTTATCATTATTCATAATCATTCACCTCCTGCAGAAACACTATCACCACGCTACTATAAAATCATCCTATGTATCATAGAGTTGCGCTCTTCTGCAATTCATATACAGCAACGATCTCATTGCCGCACACTTCTCCGTTTTCCACAAAACCGTACTTACGGTATATGTCTCTTGCATGAGTGTTTTCTGGTTCATAAGACAGCCATACTCTTTTTGCCTCGCCAAACGGATATGTGCGTATCAAATCCATGACAGCATCAATTGTCTGTTTTCCCAGACCTTGTCCTTGATACTTCTTGTCGAGCATAAATCTCCAAAAGCTATAATTCTCTTTTATCGTATTACTCTCATTTTCATTGCCCACGGTCCCTTTGCCGATCATTACAAATCCGATAAGTTCATCATCATTGTATACTGCCAGCGGCAATGCATTATTGCCCTCATTTCTCGTAGCATAAGCTTCCGCCAGGCTCTGCATGTTTTCTGCAACATAATCTTTTTGCTCATCAAAAGGCTCCAACATACATACTTTCCAAATATTCTTATTTGTTATTTCTTCAAATCTGATCAATACTGTTTCTCCTTTATCTTACTTTTTAAGATGTAATTCCCAATCTCCAGGGAACCCTAGGCAGTATAAATCTATTACTTCATCATAGTCATTTAATAACTGCTTTAACTGAGGAACAATGTATTCATTCCATTCTTTCTCGTCTGAGTACATGAACTTCATGACCATGATTTGATCAAATATTCTTCCTCTGTAAACTGCCGATGTAGGGTGGTTTTTGCAAGATGAAGGGATTCTGCCAAAATTGTAATTATAAACTCGCATATAATGAGCAAGATGATTCCTGGTATATGTAATATTCTCGACCCAGTTTTGGAGAATCACGGAGCTCGTGTTATATTTCTTAGCAATCTTCTTTTGATATGGTCCTTTAAGGTTATTGTATAACGCCCTTATAGTTCCCATTGTCATGATTTCAACAGCGACCCATATTGGTAATTTGCCATCATAATGATCGATATGATGTTTTATAAAGGGCAAGCTGTGATTGTTTCTCTTTGCAGCAGCAATCATTCTCCTTGACTTCTTCAACTCTTCCTCGTCACGATATATCTTCAGTCTTGTATATATCTGAGGATCATTTGGAAACTCTGACGATAATACATATGCAAATCTGGTTTTAAATGCTTCTTCAATATCTTCCAATGCAAACATCAACAATCTGGTTAGTCTGGTGTCAAATTCGTATATTGAAACAATAGTATTAAATGACAGCCCATCTACATAAGAATCAGAACCCGGTTCTCTAAAGTCATGAAGATACCCAGTCAATCTGTAGTAACTGATTCTATCCAGCACATCTCTTGCGTAATCTTCATCCTCTATTATCAGTCCGCGCGAGGCCAGTTTTGCGATTTGCCCATCGATTGATAAATGCTTTTTCAGTTTCTTACCCATGATAGTTTCTCCTAAAAAACAACCCTCGCATGGTACGCATTGTTAAGAGGCGTGCGAGGATCTTTATCATGTGTGTATTATAGACTATTCGGCAGAATGATTCAAGCGCGCCTTTGTGCATGGTGCTTGTCTTGAAAATTAAGAATTCTCTGTTTTCTGTCGCTTTTAATTATGCATACTTCCTTTCATGTGCTGATTATATTACAGCATTATTTCTAAACTCAATGTAGTAGAAAGGAAATCATATGTATTCAAATGAAATCAGACAACGAGCAATTGATCTGCATGCCAGAGGCACACCAGTCCCGGAGATCTGTAGCTGCCTTGGCATAGGCCGCAGTACCCTTTATCTGTGGCTGCAGCAAGCTGATCCAAATCATCCCAAAGCTATCCCGAGAAAGGAATATCTGGAGAAAAGCGAGCTGGAGAGACTTCGAAAAGAGAACAAAATCTTTCGAACCTGTGGGTGCACACCATCATCACCGCTCCCGGATAAGCTACGTGCCATCGATCAGCATAAGGATGAGTTCACAGTATACCGATTATGTAAGACGCTGGATGTTTTGAAGTCAACGTACTATCATCATTCTCTTCGGTCTCCGGAGAAGACTCAGATCCAGCTAATGGATGAGCAACTCAAGCCTCTGATTGCCGATATCTTTAAGAAAAGCAGAGAGACATTCGGAGCACGACGAATCAGAATAAAGCTACGGGATAAAGGATATAAAACGAGCGAAAAACGTATCAACCGGCTCATGAAAGAGATGGGACTAAATGCCATAGGGCCAAAGCCCATGCTCAATTCAGCAAATGATCGGGTCTATAAATACTATCCAAACAAACTGAAAGGCAAGTTCCTGACAGATTCACCGAACGAGGCCTGGGTAAGCGACATTACATATGTGAAAATCGATGAAGCCTTTGTATACCTGTGTGTAGTCATTGATCTGTATTCACGAAAAGTGATCGCTTACAGGGTGTCAAAGAATATCAATACTGATCTGGTAAAGAGAACCTTTCTTGAAGCCTTTGAAGCAAGAGGATATCCTGTCGGATTGATATTTCACAGTGATCAGGGAGTTCAGTATACATCTTATGCGTTTCGTACCCTTTTAAGATCAAAAGGCGTTACCCTCTCCTATTCAAGACCTGGCACCCCTCATGACAATGCTGTTGCCGAATCGTTCTTTGCATCAATAAAGAAGGAAGTTTTTCGGAAGTATTTTTAGCCCACCAAAAAAGCTGTAGTAAAAGCAGTTGATGAATATGTGGAATTCTATAATGATTACCGTCCACATCAGCGACTTGGCTATCTGACACCTAACAAGGTCGAAGAGGATTATTACAGTCAAAACAAAACTATGTGGTGGAGATGGTGGGAGTCGAACCCACGTCCAAGAGCATTTCCGAAAGACTTTCTCCGAGCGCAGCCGATTGCTTTTGATTCGCTCGCCCTTCGCCAAACGGCAAACTCAGGGTTTTGCTATCCCGTGGGTACTCTTACGCTACCGGGAGATCACGCAAGAGGTCCCTGCATGCATGACGCCGGATTCCCGTGCTGCAGGTGACACGGGGCCGACGGGTACTTTTTACGTGGATCACCGCCACGGCTCGCTTATCCTTGTTCCACACACCTGTCGAAACCTTTACACCCCCACAAGTGATGAAGAGCGGCAGAATTGTCTGCCGCTCCCTTATTATATTTGTTATTTCTTTCGTGTCAATAATCTATCCGTTCAATCGAAAAGATCTTCCGGATCAATTATACAGCTGTAGAAGAATTCGATTATGCCATCCTCAACTATATCCTTCAGATCATCATAGTTGTGTATTTCATGACGATAGCCCGAGTACAGCATCGTTTCTACAGCACAGCCGGCGTCGGTCAGCCAGTTGGATACCTGATATACACCTGCTCCATACTGTCCTACAGGGTCCTGGTCACCGGCAATATTGTATATAGGCAGCACTTTCGGTACTTTTGCAGCCCATTCCGGACCGGTAATTACTTCGATCATCCTGCAGAAGTCCAGGAACGACCTGTTGCTCGTAGGTTTTGTGAATGCATCGAACGGGTCCGCAGCATGATCTTTCTGCACAAATTCATCATGACAGATCCACTCGTTTCCAAGTTTTACACCTTCATCACAGCGGGCAAACATCCATCCCATCATCACTGCACCGACATCAGGGTCAGCTTCTGTGCCCTTGCCTGCATCAACAAGCTTCTTGATGTATTCGATGCTGTTGTCGAGTCCAGGGAACTCGCCTGAAGTACCGCAAAGTGTCACACCGTCCAGTTCCTCACCATACTTGGCTATGTAATCGCGTGCGATGAACGAACCCATGCTGTGTCCATACATAAAGTAAGGAAGGTCAGGATACATTTCCTTTACCATTACTGTAAGTGTGTGCTCGTCCTCCATCATTGTGTGAGGTCCCTGATCGCCCCAGTCACCCCAGCAGTCGTTCTCCATCGCGGTCTTGCCGTGGCCGACATGATCATCAGCCGCAACTATGAATCCCGCGTCCATGAATGCAACTATCATATGCAGATATCTGCGTGAGTGCTCACCGAATCCATGCACCAGCTGAATAATACCGATCGGAGGTGCTGCAGGCACATATACCCAACCGTACACCTTATCTCTTTTGTTATACGAATCAAAACAAACCTCGTGAAGCATCCCTGTTACCTCTCTTTCCTGTAACGCCTTCTGCCTGACAACTACTTGAACTTTTCTGCCTCCCGCACTGTTCTGTACAGGTACCTGATGGCAAGTGCCGGATAATCTCCTGCAGCCGTTTCGCCTGTAACCATGACCGATGAGGCACCATCAACAACAGCATTGAAAATATCGCTGACTTCTGCTCTGGTCGGGACCTGTCTGTGCGTCATTGAATCGAGCATCTGGGTCACGACCATAAAGTCTCTGCCTGCCTCACGGCAGACCGCGGAAATATGCTTCTGGGCTGCAGGGAGCTCCCACAGATCCATGGCATTTCCGAGATCTCCCCGGGCTATTACTATCTCATCGCAATGAGGGATAAGTTCTTTGAGTCTGTTTATCCCGTCCGCGTTTTCTATCTTTGCCAGCAGCCTTATATCTTTGCAGCCCGACTCATCCAGCGCACTTCGCACTTCGATAAGGTCTTCCCTGCTTCGTACAAAAGGCTGCATGACAGCAGTTACTCCGTATTCTTTTGCTCTTTTCAGCTGATCTCTGTCGTTTTCTGTCATGGCAGGAGTCTTAAAAGTGTATCCCGGAAGAGCCACGCTTTTTCTGCTCTCCAGGATCCCGCCGCGAACGACCCTCAGTCCAATTCCGTTCAGATTTAACGAATGCTCAGACTTGAGCAGGATCTTTCCGTCATCCAGCAGAACCTCCTGTCCGTGGTCTGCCTTTTCAAGTGCTTTCTGAACTGCTTCCGGAAACGGGATATCCCCGATCCCTATCATGTCGCCATCTGCCATCGTGACAGGTTCTTTAATATAACCGATCCGTATTTCAGGCCCCTGCATATCTATCAGCAGCTCCGGTTTTACTCCGGATTCGTTTGCTGCTGCGTGCAGGTTTTCGATGAGCACAGATGCTTCTTCAAGCGAAGTGTGGGAAAGGTTGAGCCTTACTCCATCCATTCCCTCTTTAAACATCTGCCTCAGTGTTTCCTTATCTTTACATGCAGGACCAATCGTGCCATAGATCCTAACTCTTCGCATATTCACTCTCCAGTTCACAAGGAGTCGTCCTTAGTTATACAAAGAAGCGGCCCCCTGTTATACAGGAAAAGCCGCTTTTTCGTATTGATATTAGAGATTATCTGAACCGTATTTATTAAGGAGATCATGCTTGAGGTTCCAGAGCGGTTTGCTGAGGTCGACGTAATAAGTCTGCGGGTTCTCAAATCTCAGGAACTCGCCCCAGAGTTTATCTACCTGCTCCGTGCATGTCTCTTTGATCTCGTCGATATCCGGCTCTTTGTATACCAGCTCGCCCTTCTCAAAAATAGGTACGAGGAGTTCAACTGCCGTGTAATCATATACGACCTTGCGCTTCCACACAGCGTTAGGGTCGAATATCTCGAACGGTCTGCCATCAGGGATAGGCTCATCTCTCAGCATGATGAGATCCGCAATTGCCTTTCCGTGGTCATTTCCGTAGAATCTGACAACCTTCTTGAAGCCAGGGTTGGTGATCTTCTCAACGTTTTCGGAGATCTTCATCTTAGGCACCATCTTGCCGTCCTTCCATATGCCGGACAGTTTGTATACGCCTCCGAATACCGGTTCGGATCTTGCAGTGATGAGTCTCTCGCCAACTCCGAATGAATCGATCTTTGCGCCTTCAAGAATTACATCTCTGATGATGTATTCATCGAGCGAGTTGCTGATTACGATCTTGCAGTCCGTAAGTCCCTCTGCATCAAGCACTTTGCGGCACTCTTTGGTGAGGTAGGTAATATCTCCTGAGTCGATACGTACTCCCATCTTCTCAGGCTTGAGTTCCTTGAACACCTTGATTGCATTCGGGAGTCCCGATTTGAGTACATTGTATGTATCGATCAGCAGAGTCGCATTCTGCGGATAAAGCTCTGTGTATTTGTAGAATGCCTCGTACTCGGTATCGAAGCTCTGTACCCAGCTGTGTGCCATTGTGCCGAGAGCAGGAACATGATGGTTGCGGTCAGCGATGGTGCATGCCGTGCCTACACAGCCTGCAATGTATGATGCTCTTGCACCATAAACTGCAGCATCAGCACCGTGCGCGCGCCTTGTGCCAAACTCCATAACAGGTCTGCCCTGAGCTGATCTTACGATACGGTTTGACTTTGTCGCGATCAGGCTCTGATGGTTGATCTGCATAAGAATGAAAGTCTCTACGAACTGCGCCTGGATGAGCGGTCCCTTGACTATCATTATCGGCTCGTGAGGAAATATCGGGTAGCCTTCAGGCACCGACCATACGTCGCATTTGAATTTGAAGTCCCTGAGGAACTGCAGAAACTCCTCGCTGAAGCAGCCCTTGCTTCTCAGATAGTCAGTGTCTTCTTCGGTGAAGCTGAGGCGTTTCATGTAGGCAATGATCTGCTCAAGACCTGCCATGATCGCGAATCCGCCGCCGTCAGGAACGCGTCTGAAGAACACGTCGAAGCACGCTTCTGCGTCTCTTATGTCTGAGTTGAAGTACCCGTTTGCCATCGTGATCTCATAAAAATCAGTCAGCATAGTGAGGTTATAGTCGTTAAGCATCTTGCTCTCCTTCTTTTACCGCCATGAGGCGTCATGTCCGGGATATTGATCATTTATCCCTTTGCTTTTCCTTTTTAAGTATACTAACAGAACCCCTTATTTGCAATGTATCTGTGTTGAGGAAGAGGCTTTTGCGTGGTAGAATAAATGCTGTTATGAGAGAGATCCGCATCAACGCAAATGACGCCGGGCGCAGACTGGACAGATTCCTGAGGAAGTACCTCCCCGGGGCATCTCTCAGCGAGATCTATAAGATCATACGCAAAGATGTAAAAGTCGATGCAAAGCGCAGGAGCGAATCGTATATCCTTAATGAAGGCGAAGTCCTTACGCTCTATTTGTCCGACGAGGTTTTTGAAAAGCTCTCGCACAGCAGGGGCGCATTTGGTGAGCGATCCGCAGTGAACGCACCGAAGGCTAAGCGAACATTCAGAATCGTTTACGAAGACGATGAAGTTCTGATCGTGAACAAACCCTACGGGCTGCTGACACACGGTGATTCACATGAGAAAAAGGTCCACCTTGCAAATCAGGTGAAGGATTACCTCATTGCAAGCGCTGCCTATGATCCCCGAAATGAAAAGGTCTTCACACCTGCGCCTGTCAACAGGCTTGACCGCAATACTACAGGAATTGTCCTCTTCGGTAAAACGGCTGCTGCTATGCGCGAGCTTGGCCGCATGATCAGGGAAGACGATATCCGCAAGTTTTACCTGACAATAGCATGCGGCTGTATCGGGCACGAGCTTCATCTGGGCGGCTCGCTTGTGAAGGACGAAGCTGCAAACAAGGTAACGATACTTGACAGAGGCAATGGCAAGGAGGTTGAGACCATAGTCCGCCCGCTCGAGCTGCTCTCTTTCGGAAACGGCCTTAAGGCGACTCTCTGTGAGGTCGAGCTCGTGACCGGAAGGTCTCATCAGATAAGGGCTCATCTTGCAAGTACGGGGCATCCGCTGATCGGAGACGGCAAATACGCCGGCCGCGGAGCTGCCTTGGTCAACAAATATGTACGCGAGCGCTACGGCCTTTCGACTCAGCTTCTGCACGCATGCCGTATAGAGTTCCGGGGTATGGCAGCTGAGTATGAAACACTCGGTTATCTGACAGCGAAGACATTTGAGGCGGAAGCTCCCGCAAGATTCAAAGAAGTATTAAATGGCCTGGGCGAACGATAGCGGTTCCGCGGGCAGCCAACTATATTTAAGAAAGTAAAGAAGTAAAAATGAGATCAGACAGATACAAGACCAGCAATCTGAAAACGACAATGAATCAGGAAGACCGTGAGGACTTCTGGAATGGAGCCGCAATAGGCGAACATGCACAGAAGCCGACTGCCGGTCAGAAAGCCGGAAGTTTTCTCAAAAGTCTTTTCATAGATATTATTATTGCAGTTTGCCTTGCGGCAGCAGTTCTCTATTTCATCAGGCCTACGATCGTTAAGCAGACCTCGATGGAGGACACTCTCCGCGAAAACGACTACATGATAATGTACAGGCTGGCATATAAGAACCATGAGCCTGAACGCGGAGATATCATCATCTTCCAGAGCAATCTGGTGAACGAAGCCTCCGGCAAAAACAAGCTGCTTATCAAGCGCGTAATCGGACTCCCGGGCGATGAGATAAAGATCAGCGACGGTATGGTCTACATCAACGGGGTGGCTTATGAGGAAGACTACCTGAAAGACGGATATACTCCTGCATTTGAGATCCCTCTTGAAGGAGAGACTTACACCGTACCTGACGATACCTGCTTCTGCATGGGAGATAACCGTGTGAGCAGCGTAGACTCGAGGCGCAATGAGGTAGGTGTTGTGCCGCAGGAAAACATAAAAGGAAAAGTAATCATAAGACTGTTCCCGTTCGACAGGATAAAAAGGTTTTAAAGGCATAAAAGGTGGCAAAACGTTCACGCAAAACAGTCGCGAATAACAAGAAAGCTTTCCACGATTACATCATCGAGGACCGCTTTGAAGCGGGAATCGTCCTGACCGGTACTGAGATCAAATCGATCCGGAAAGGTTCCTGCAGCATCAAGGAGAGTTATGCCAAGATCACGAGCAAAGGAGAACTCGTTCTGACAGGCATGCATATTGCTCCGTATGAGCAGGGAAACCGCTATAACGTAGACCCTCTCAGGGTCCGCACTCTTTTGATGCATAAAAAAGAGATAAACAAACTGTACGGCATTGTCAAAACACAGCAGGGTCTGACCCTGATACCGCTGTCTGTTTATCTTGATGAAAACGGCAGGTGCAAAATCGAGCTCGGGCTGGCACGGGGCAAAAAGAACTATGACAAGCGCGAGGCTCAGGCTAAGCGCGACGCCGAACGCAAAATGGATAAAGCGATCAAGGCTTCCCGAAATCGATGATCTGATGGCCGCAGCAGTTTATGAGCTGCGTACCCGAAGGGTGCTGCATACATCTCTCCATAATGCCATATTCCCTGTGAACATGCCCGTAGCAATGAAGCTGCGGGCTGTATTTATTCAGCAGCTCATTGAAGCATTCAAAGCCCCGGTGAGGCAAATCTTCCATATCACCGTATCCGCGGCACGGCGCATGTGTGAGAAGGATGTCAAAGCCCGGTTTACGCTTTTCATCGTTGCTGCTCGCATCCGTCCTGACCAGGCTTTTTATGTTTTCCTTCAGATTGAACTTTCTGACCGCGCGTTCCGCCTTTTTTATGCGCTGCTCCATCTCGTGCTCTGTATACATATCAGCGGCTTCGTCAATATAACGCATGGAACCGCCAAGTCCGAGTATCCTGATCTTTTGCTTTGAAGAACCTGTGCCGCAATCAACTTCAATCATTTTTCCATCGCAGTCTTCACAGCCTTCAGGAGGCCTTTCGTCATAACGGCCATCATGGTTGCCGCGCACATACACGAGCGGCACATTCAGCATCGTTACAAGAAATTCAAGATATTCAGGCTTGAGATCTCCGGCAGAGAGCACAAGGCCTACATCCGCCAGCCTTTCCGCAGTCGTCTCTGTCCAGTAATCCCACAGTGATTTATCTTCAGTATCCGAAATCAGTAATATTTTCATCCTGTCAATATAATGTGCCGTAAGTTATCTGACTCCGGTCTTCGTTTTTTCCACTCCACTGTATTTTACAGTTGCTTTGGCCTCATCATCCAGCGCATCTATCTTAGGGATCTCCCCTATCACGTTCTCGTTCAGCCAGTCCATTTTGATGACTTCCATGCTCGTAAGAGGTGCGTCATCCTCTCTCCTTATTATGCCCTCCTGGCTGCGGAGTTCACCATCAAACGGATTGATGTTGCCGCTGATAATATCACGGCGAAGTATCTCCACGAGCCTGCGGGTATACGGTGAGATAGCGTCAGATAATTCGATGTCGACAACGCCGGAGATCATGCCCCACCAGTAATTCGTTGCACGGTCCTTCTTGTCGACTGCGCTGGAGCTGTAAGTACCTTCAATTATTGTTCTTGCTATTATTTCGTAAAGCTTGCCCCACCTATAGACCGGTGCCGCAAGATGCGTGATAAGGCAGGTGCCGGACAGATCATTGCCCTGACCCGGCTCGCATCGTTCGACATGGCAGACTCCGTAGGCATCACTTCCATCTGTGTTATGCAAAGAGTCAACTGCTGACACTACGTGAATGCCGTCGTTGACCATATCCCACCACCAATTGGCATCCTGTTTTGTCGCCCAATCAAGGTGGATCCTTACTTCCGAATCAGTCATCGCAGCGCCGATAGCAAATGCATTTATACAGGCTACGGTGCCGAACACAGGCATGCCGGAGCGGTATCCAATCCTATGCGTTCCGTCTGCTGCAGCCGCAGCTCCTGCAACCAGTCCTGCAAGGAACTTCGCCTCGTAAAGCTTGGCGAAATATGTCCGCACAGCATGGTGCGCCAGGTTGACCGAGCAGTTGAGGAACTTGACATTGCTGTATTTGATGGCTGCACGCAAGGTATCATCCATCTGCCTTACGGATGGTGTGAACACTACATCAGCACCCCATCTGACTGCGGCATCAGCTGCTTCATCAAAGGAAGCGTAAAAAGTCTCAGTATCACCGTCTTTAGCTTCGGCTGTCACGAATCTCTTTGTCTTTACTATGCCGTCGTATGTGTTTTCAAGATCGCGGCGGCCTTTTTCATGGTCGAAAAACCAATTGGATGCATCCGGCTTCTTATCATATATGAAAGCTGCTTTCAAAGGATTCTTTCTGGAATAAGTAACTGCCGGCAGCACCTTGCTGAGCAGTGAATCCGGCCCGGTAACGAGCTTCTCGGCCTTTGTTATCAGGCCGCCGGCGTTGACCGCTTCGTCCGACGATTCCATCAGCGACACATTGTCTCTGTTATGCGCGATCAGAAGCTCACTTCTTATCTTTTTCAGCCTTTTTTCGATTTCCTTATCCGGCTGGTCCAGGGTATCTGCTGTAAAGATGCGAAGATACACAACAAAGGCGTCGCCAAGCGCCATTCCGGGAAGCTTTCCCTGAAGCGTCCTTAGCACCTTGCAGAACCTCCAGTATGCAGACTTAAGCTCTTTTACAAGTTCTTCAGGCCAAGGCTCTGCGTCCGCACCTATGCTTCGTAAAAATCCAGAAATTCGGCATAAACAGGATTTTCCTCCAGCACTTCCGGTGCCGGCAGGATCCTGATGACGTCGCCCATAATAGACGGCATTTCGAGAAACCTGCTTACCGATACGCGCTTGTTGCCCTCCTGAACATAGAATCTGTGCAGGTATTCGTATACCTTAATAGGACTGTTGAACCCCTCGCTTAACTGAGCCTGAAACAGATTGCTCCACTTTGCCGCAAACTCCGAATCCGGATCAAGCAGCGGCATGAAGCCCGGCGCAAATGCATTCTGTCTTGCACGGGTCTTTGTCCCGGCAATCAGCTCGATCGGGACCTCCTGCAATCCAAGATTCCTTTGCGGCAAGACATCATTATCAGGGCATATATCATCGAGCGCAGACAGATATGGGTATTCTCCTGCTGCAAGTCTCGCTTTGTATTCTTTTTCTCCGGCCTTCATGGCCTTTATGTATTCATCGATCATATAAAAACAATCTCCTTTACGGTCTTTATTTTACAAGCATATACGCCCTTCTTCAAGCAGAGCAATTATAATGGATATGGTTGACCGGGATGCATATAAGTGCGTTGCCGCCCTTTTTCCGGCATTTTACGCACTTTTTTCTACATAAATCCCACGGCGCCTGTTCGAAAACAGCCTTGACACCTTGCAAACAGTGGACAAATCCTGTTCTTTTTTGAAATTTGACACTCAGTGCGGTAAAGGCTTACTGTGTGCTCACAGCACAACTCTTATCATAATAAAAGGAGAAATAAAATGTTGGATATGATGAGTTTCAAGAATGAATTCATTTCGCAATGCCGCAGCGCGCTTTGCGAAACCGGTACGGAAGATATGAAAATAGAAGAGCGCAAGGTCAGCAAGGCTCAGCGGGGAGTGCTGAACGGAATTCTGTTCAGAAAGGATGGCATGGGCTGTGCTCCGACATTCTATATTGAGGACTTTTATAAATCATACAGGGATGGAACATCTATTTCAGACCTTTCTCATGCAGCCATACAAACAGCGCTTCAGAGCATGAATATGGCAGGTATTTTTGCCCGGGATTCTTTCGATATGCTTGGGGACACTGATCTTCTCAGAGTAAGGATGCTGAATAAAGGCAGCAACAAAGAATATTTGAAAGGTATCCCCTGCCGTGAATTGAGCTGCGGTTTTGTGTTTATTTCAGAAATAGGTCTGGGAGAATACGGAGCTGTCATCACAGATGCTCTGTTTAAGGAATATGAAATGACTATAGATGAATTGTTTGACACAGCCATTAAGAATACTGTCGAAAAATACCCGGCGGTTTTACACGATCTGGGAGAATCTGTCATAAGTGATCCGGAGAACTGTGTGAATCTGCTTAAAATGCCATCAGGGATGGCGCCGGCGGACGCAGGACCGGGCTTTGTTCTTACTAATTCAAGATTCTTCTGGGGCGCCGGCGCACTGTTCTATCCGGGTGTGATCGATCGTATTCATGAGCTTATGGACGGGGATTTCTATGTTCTCCCGTCGTCTGTACATGAGCTTATACTCATCGCCGCAGATGACAAAGACCCGCAGCAGCTTGCTGACCTGGTGCGTTTAGCAAACCGTTCAGTTGTTAAGAAAGACGAGATACTTGCAGATGATCTTTACATATGCAGATCCGGTAAATTATGCCGGGTAAGCTTTGGAGGCGTTGTTCCGGAATGCGGGGAGTATGTATGCTGACTGGAAAAACAAAAGAAGAGAAGCCTTGCGGCTTCTCTCCGTTTTCAATCTTTTTTCAGTCTGGACTATTAAGCCTGTGCTGCAGCTTTCGCCTTATCTGCTTCCTTTGCAGCGGCAGCCTTTGCCTTCTTAGCAGCGGCAACCTTCTCTGCCTGCTCCTTCTTAGGCAGCTTCTTGAAGCTGTTGATGGCGCCTGTAGGGCAGATAGCTGCGCAGAGTCCGCAGCTCTTGCATTTGCTTTCGTCGATCCTAGCGAGGTTGTCCTCAACATGGATAGCATCGAAGTTGCAGACTGTGGTGCACTTCATGCAGCCGATGCATGAATTGTCGCAGTTCTTGCGGGCAACAGCGCCCTTGTCTGTGGATGAGCACAGAACGTGTACCTGGTTTTTCTTTGGTACGAGCTTGATGATCTTCTGCGGGCAAACGCCTACGCACGCGCCGCAAGCCACGCAGTTTTCTCTATTGACCTTTGCAACACCATCGACAACACCGATAGCATCAAACTGGCATGCATTCGCGCAGTCGCCAAGTCCGATACATCCGAACATGCATGCGTTCGGTGAAGTGAACCATCCCTTTGCTCCCTTGCAGGACTGCATACCCTGCCACTCGAGCACTGTACGGGATGCTTCGCATGTGCCGTTGCACATTACCTGTGCTACCTGAGGCTCTGTAGCTCCGGCTGATCTTCCGAGGATCTCGGCGATCTGTGCCGCAACTGCAGCTCCGCCAGGGGAGCACTTTGTGCAAGGCAGTTCTGCGTCAGCTACGAGGTTTGCCGCATAGTCGTCGCAGCCTGCGAATCCGCAGCCGCCGCAGTTAGCGCCAGGCAGAACCTCTCTGACCTGAGTTACTCTCTCGTCTACCGCTACATGGAACACCTTGGATGCGAATACCAGAAGGCCGGCACAGACGAGACCGATGACTGCTACTAACAGTACTGGTGTCATTACTCCACTCATCTTTTTACCTCCTTACTGGAACATTCCTGTGAATCCCATGAACGAAAGTGCCATGATGGAAGCTGAAACGAGGATGATTCCGACGCCCTTGAAAGGTGTAGGGATAGCGTCCATGTTGCTGAGCTTCTCCTCACGGATGCCTGCGAAGAGGACCATAGCTACCATGTAGCCAACGCCTGCTCCGAAAGCATATACTACGGACTCGATGTAGGAATAACCATAACTTATTGCGTTGATCGTCGCACCGAGGATCGCGCAGTTTGTAGTGATGAGCGGCAGGAAGATACCGAGGGCCTTCTGGAGAGCCGGCAGGTACTTCTTCATGAACATCTCTACGAACTGTACTAGTGCAGCGATTACGAGAATGAATACTACAGTCTGCAGATATCCGATCTCGAATTTGTTGAGGAGCTGCATTACCGGCCAGGTAACGAGTTCGGCGATAACCATTACAAAGACTACCGCGCCGCCCATACCTACGGATGAGCTCATCTTGTTTGATACTCCGAGGAACGAGCAGATTCCAAGGAACTGGGACAGCACGAAGTTATTAACGAGGACTATTCCCATGAAGATGACTATAAGGTTTACTATCATGTCTGTCCTCCTTCCTATACTGCCTGAGCAGCCTTAGCTGCCTTTTCTGCAACTTCCTCATTGGCTTCAGCTGTGTTGCACGAATTGTACATCGGGCAGAGTCCGCAGCTGAATCCCTTTGCCTTAAGAGCCTTGCCCTTTGTAGCAGCCTGCATGATCGCGATCAGCACTCCGAATACGAAGAATCCGCCCGGAGGAAGATTGAAGAATCCGATCGAGAAGTTAGGGATGATCGTGAAGCCCAGAAGGCATCCGGTTCCCAGAAGTTCTCTGATAGCACCCATGGCTGCGAGAGCGAGTGTGAAGCCGATACCCATTCCGATACCGTCAAGTGCGGAATCGACTACGGAGTTCTTGTTCGCAAACGCCTCAGCACGGCCGAGGATGATGCAGTTTACTACGATCAGAGGGATGAATACTCCCAGTGCCTTATTGATGTCCGGAGCGTAAGCCTGAAGCACGAACTGCACCAATGTTACGAATCCGGCGATAACTACGATGTAGCAAGGGATCCTGACCTTATCAGGAATCACTTTACGCAGCATCGAAATAACGATGTTGGAACAAATCAGTACGGCTGTTGCCGAAAGTCCCATTCCGAGCGCGTTGATCAGTGATGAAGATGTAGCGAGGAACGGGCAAGTTCCGAGCAGGAGCACCAGTGTAGGGTTCTCCTTGATGATACCGTTAGTCAGTATCGAGAGCTTACTTTTCTTTTCCATTACTTAACACCTCCCATCGCGTCAAACTGAGCAAGTGCGCAGTATACAGCTTTGTGGATAGCTCCCGAGGATACGGATGCTCC
>CACZGY010000064.1 GCA_902780815.1 uncultured Eubacteriales bacterium | reverse complement strand
CAGCTTGGAAAGGATCTGTTTTTCTCTTCTTTCGTAAGATTCAAATGTAATCATGTCTCTTTCCTCCCTGTATTATTCTTTGCGCGGATCGATCAGTTTTGCAGCATCAGCTACGCGTCCGTACTGGCCGGATGCTTTTTCGATAGCCTTAGCCGGATCATCGCCTGCCTTGATGAAGTCCATCATCTTACCGAAGTTGAGATACTTGTATCCAATGATCTCATCATCTTCGTCAAGAGCAAGCTGTGTGATATAACCTTCTGTGAGGTCGAGATATCTAGGTCCCTTATCAAGAGTTCCGTAAGTTGTGCCGACCATGGATCTTGTTCCCTTGCCGAGGTCCTCAAGACCAGCTCCGATCTGGAGGCCGCCCTCTGAGAAAGCACTCTGTGAACGTCCGTAAACGATCTGCAGGAATATCTCTCTCATTGCTGTGTTGATAGCATCACATACAAGGTCTGTATTGAGAGCTTCGAGTACTGTGAGACCCGGAAGGATCTCTGCAGCCATAGCTGCGGAGTGTGTCATACCGGAGCAGCCGAGAGTCTCAACCAGAGCTTCCTGGATGATGCCGTCCTTAACGTTGAGTGAAAGCTTGCAGGCTCCCTGCTGAGGTGCACACCAGCCAACGCCGTGAGTGTATCCTGAAATATCGGATATCTGCTGAGGCTTTACCCATTTTCCTTCTTCAGGAATCGGAGCAGCGCCATGGTGTACTCCCTGGTGAACAGGGCACATGCCTTTCACTTCTGCTGAATAAATCATAATAGTAACCTCCTGATCATCAGTGAAATTGAATTCTAGCTTATACACTATAATTGTATCTCATACACGGAAATACAACAAGGTCTGATTGGAATTCGCTATATTCAGACTTCAAAATCGCAGGCTACAGATCCGCTGCGGACCTCATGCATGCGTTTTTTTACCGGCATATGAACCGGATGTGTCTGATATGCGTCAAAAGCTTCTCTGTTTTCAAACAGGGTGACCAGCGCCAGATCATATGACCTCTCGCTGTGCAGTATATCAGCTCCTGCCTCAAGTTCGAGCATGCCTTCTATTCTTCCCTTCATGCCGTAGAAATTTTTCACCAGCTGAGGGATCTCATCCTTGTACTCATCTTTTATTTTGAACATTACGATATGCCTTATCATAAATATGACCTCCCATTGCAGTTTACAAATTCGCTTTCTTGATTATAAAGTGTATTGACCTGTGTTTGCAACTAGAGTGGCACATGGGTCAGTTCATACTGTTTTCAAGTCTTAAAACAGTTTTGTCCAGGAACATTTTCAGACGGTTGATATCCCCCGGCTCAGCGACAGATCGGATGCGTTCTGCCATCTCCCGTTCCTCTCTGACATTCTTGTTAAGTATCCTGTCTGCAAACAGCACAATTTTGTATCTGAAGCCCAGCTTCTTTACATCGGGGTAATACAGGAGTTTAAGACTGTCTAAATCTACATTTCCTCCTTTTGCATATACCAGTTCCGGTTCCAACAGATAACTTTCCGCTTCTATGAGATGATCCGATGTATTCTCACTCATGCTTATAAGGTTACGTATAAGCAAAAGCTTGTCGTAAAGCGTCATAGCAGACGGATCCAGCCGGCTGAGTCCGGTCGGCCTGTAGCTGAATGAATAACTCCCACCTTCCCTTACGATAGACATCCTTACGAAGTTCTTGCAGTAATTCTCCGTTAGGATCTCCTCAATATAGGCAGGCATTTTGTAGCCTGTCATGCTCTGATTTATCCTTTGCATGTATCCCTCCTTTCTATCCGCCGCACTTGCTGCATGCTGAATACCCGCGCTTTACTGCAGTACTTTTATCGATCTCTATATAATTCCTTTGAAGTGAAGGGCATCCGGGAAGATGGTAATCCTCTCCGTCAGAAGGAAAGTAATATACAAGTGCTCCAATATCTGCCCTGCTGCTGCGGCAAAGCGGGCATGATTTATATTTCCTTTTGATTGAAGCAGAAAGAGCTGCAGAAGTAGATGCGGCTCTCAGAAAAGTGCATCCCTTAGAATGATATTTTTCTCCTCTTTTTGGAAAAATATATACTGCTTTGGCATCTTCATCTGCGAACTCCTCAGCAGTCATGCTGCTTTCATCACGCTCACGGCCCACGTACGCTCTCGTCGCAAGGGCAAGATCATAATCAGCCTCTGCCTTTATTCCAAGCGGATTTCCGGTCTTCAGCACAAGTCTGAAGTCGATCAGCAGAAGCTCATCGATCCCCCATCTTTCACACCTGAAGCCGGCATCTTCGAGTTTTGCAGAATGAACCTGCGTATGTTTATCCTCCAGATTATTTCTGATCCTGTGGGGGATTGCTATTGATGTATCTGCTATTACAGCTTCAGCTGCTCCGCGCCTGAGTTCGTTGGCTGCAATGAAAGTGCAGTCCTCTATGCATGCGTACATCAGAATCACGGAACTCATCACAATAACCGCGATAATGAAAACAGGCATGGATATCGCTGCTTCGACCAGATAGCTGCCCCGCTTATTTATAAGAATCTTCAAACTCATGGCTTTTACCGTTTGCCTCTATGGTGAATCTGACTCCCGTGTAGTACTCCAGCATGTTGAAGTCTGCATAGTATCTGTATTTCATGTTTATCTGTATAAGATCCATTATCCTGAGGAGTCTTATGTTATCGTTCAGGGCTGCTATCATTATCATGAGGTATTCGTCGTAATTAAGCCCATATTTGAACTGTGTAACAGTATTTATCGTTCCTGATAGTCCTGACAGCTCATCCTGTTTTTCCTCCAGCAGCTCTCTTGACTCATCATCCAGCTTATCTCTGACCCTGTCTGACCCTAATACCGAAGATATATCCGTCTTCCACTGTTCCGGTGTTTTCAGTACCGGAACTCTCCTGTCGTTATAAAGGTCTTTCAGGTCTTCCTCTGTTTCAAGTGCCGCCCATGCTTCAGCTATAAGAAGTTGCGTAGCTGCTCCTAGCGGACCTGGAGTTATGGCTTCAGCAACAGTTACAACCATCTCCGCCTTAGCAGGATCTTTATATAATGCAGCCAGATTAAGCGCATTTCTTGCAACAAACAGCCTTTTTCTTATGGCTCTGTAGTTTTCTTCATCATCAGTACTTCCTTTTATTACGTATTCCCATTCGTTTACCAATAAGTGGTTTTTGTCATCTGACTTAGTGACATGATTATTAAAGCATTTTTCAAGCAGCAATACTTCTGACCCTGCTCCGGACATCATTCCCAGCAGCCCTTCTTCATCTCCTACGGACTTCGCTTTCTCTGTAAGCTCCTCTCCGGATACACTTCCACCAGTTCCATGAGACGGCAGAGTATCAATTACTACCGGATTACATATCACACGTCCCTCTTCATCAGTCCCCTCTTCTTTATCAGGATTACGGTATGTCCTCCCTGTTCCGTTAATTATTTCGGAGGCAGCATTGCCTGCAAACCCCAGCTTGAGTGCATGTCTGAAATTTGCGGCATCACCAAGTTCATACCCTGTAAGATCCGCATTGGCGCCCTTTACATATGCACCCATTCTTCCCTGAGTAGAGTATTTAAGGTACGCGTCCAGTTTTGCTGTTACTTCTTCATCATTTCCGAAGTATGCCATTATGGAATAATCATCCAGCAGATGTACGTCATACTCTGACAGGATCGCCTTGCTCCACAGCCTGCCGAATGTCTCAC
This sequence comes from uncultured Eubacteriales bacterium, assembly GCA_902780815.1. Lineage (GTDB taxonomy): Bacteria > Bacillota > Clostridia > Peptostreptococcales > Anaerovoracaceae > Crickella. Next base: position 4,897 of record CACZGY010000064.1, on the reverse strand, counting down.
ATTCACTGCTTACTACCAGCCTTCTGGATACCCCAATGGCTCCCGCAATACACATCGCAAACCCGGTAAATATTATTGCAAGCATCACCAGGGATGATCCCTTCTTATTTATGATATTTTCAATCAAGTGCTTCACCGCTTCTTACCAGAAAGTCCTCGTTTATCAGATAAGCTTTTACATCTATCATTTTGCTTACATTTCTTTTCAGAACACCGCCCTTTAACAGCACTACCTCTGTTGCCGTCTCATAAGTGCGGATAGCAGCCCCTTTATATGAAGCCTGTACGTTAAGTGCTTCTCTGTGTTCCTTTATACCTGCAGTAAGAATGTCCAGATAGAATACGAACATCCTTATTAGAAGCATGGCTGTAAGTATGATCAGCGGAAGTGATATGGCTGCTTCGATCATCTGCGATCCGTGTTTGTTTTTCAGGCATTGTCTGATTTTCATCTTTAGAAATTGGCTGCATCCAGGTTCCCGAAAACGCGATTTACAAAGTCCACAATGGAAGACTTGAATATTATTCCTACAGCTACCGCAATAGCTACAAGTATTGCTACCTGTACCATCTCCATACCCCTTTTGTTGCCTATCAAAATGGCTAACCTTGTTTTCATCCTCTTCATTGTTCATCTCCTTTCTCTTATATATTCATCAGCGCAGGCGCCATGGTTATGACGATAAGCACTATCAGAAGCAGCCCCAGCGGATATGACATCCTGGTATCAATAGCCTTGCCGCATTCTCTTGCCACGGTTTTTCTCTCATCCCACAGATACCGGCTCTCCCTTTCCAGGAACTCAATAACATCGCTTCCTCTTTTTTCGTTTTCAGTCAGTATCGTTGCTATCCTTATCATCTCTTTTACATCATGTTTTACAGCGTAGTCGTTCAGTATCTTTGCCGTGCTTATGCGGTGCCCATCTGTAGCATCCCTGAGCTCTGCCAGATCTTTTTCGAAAGAGCCGCAAGTCTTACAGTTCTCATAACCGGAGCTGATGATATCGAAAGCATCACTAAGGATTAACCCCGCATTCATCATCAGATACAGTTGGTTGCAGAATCTTGGAAGGCCCCTCAATATGGCCTTACGCTCTTCCTCGGACGTTTTATCGCTTTTCATAGAATTTGCTGTCATAAGAACCAGAAGACTTACATACATTACCGGGATCGCCGCTGCTGACGTGCCTTGGCCGTGATCTGAACTGATCCACCTTACTGCAGTCCCATCAGGAAGAGCTGACGGCAGCCTTATCTTCTTCTTTCTCGAAAACTCAACGCTGCTTATCATGTTATCTATAGCTGCGTTTATCTCAGCCTCACGGTTATCCGCCTTTTCAAAACCAATACCGCTCTGTCCCCTTGATTCCGCCTGAAGAGTCAGAGTCACATCGCGGGTGATGATCTTATTGTCATTTTCGACCTCCAGACTGAGATCGTACCTCTCACTTCTGTCCAGACTTTTCCTTTCTATTCCTGTAATGTTGCCGTTTCTGTCAGCTATCAGTTTTCCGCTTTCCTCGGGTCCTTTCACCACAAGAGCAAGTATCAGAAGAGCAGTCACAAGAGTCACAGCATATATGCCCGACATGAGTTTTTTATCCTGCAGAATCAATTTAAATCTCGACATTTGTGATCCTCTGTATCATTGCATATATCCCTATGTTGGCTGCCAGTACTGAAGTCATTATGATGCGCCCTGCAGCAGTCTCGTAAAGCGGCGCTATATAGTCAGGAGCTGTAAGGTTGAGAAACAATATTATTACTGCAGGCATGGCAAAAATAATAAGGCCTTCACTTTCCTTTCTCCTGACAAGTTCTTCTATCTCCCTGTCTATGCTCATCTTCTCTATGATCACTCCCGCAGCTTTTCCAAGCGCTGTTATGAGGCTCGCTCCGGTCGTTTTGCAGATGGAGTAAACAGTAACGAAATCTATAACATCTTCAAGCTCAGATGCTTCCGCAAGATCGCGCAGCACACTTATATCATTCTCTCCGCCGGTTTCCATCCTCTCATATGCTTTCGAAAGATCGCCCGCGAGTATAGACCTTTTTCCATATATATTGCGCAATGATGGTATGGACTCGGATATTGCGTCTTTCATGGATCTCCCTGCGCCTATAGCAGTAGACGTCATAAACAGGAAATCCTTGAATTCCGCCATATACCGTCTTTTCCTGCTTTTGATGATGTAATCTGTCACAAAGCCTTTTATCTTTTTTGCAAACGGTATCATCACAACTGCAAACATAATATTCCGGTATATCAGATAAGAGACGATTATACCCGCAGCCGTCAGAACGATGTAAAAAACAGCATTTTCCCTTTTGCTGAACTCATATTTCGACAGTTCCGTCATTGATCCGTACCTAGGCGCTCTTTTTCCCTGTCATCATGGAGTCATAGCCGCACCTTATAAGCCTCTCCCTGTCACTCAGACCGTTCCCCGTAGGGACCAGGACCCCATCCGCTCCTGTTCTGTAAAGGAAGTTGAGCTTGTAGTCCCTCCCGTCATAATCTGTCATTTCAGCTACCTCCTCAACATATCTCCTGCCTTTTGCATCACGTCTCAAATGCACAAAAATATCTATGGCATTTGCGATCTGATTTCTTACCGAATCGACCGAGACCTGCGAGTCCGTAAGATACATTGTCTCAAGCCTGTTGAGCATTCCCCTTATTGAATTGCCATGGCCGGTAGACATGCTTCCGTCATGCCCTGTATTCATGGCCTGTATCATGTCGATAACTTCCTTTCCTCTGACTTCCCCGACTATTATCCTGTCAGGTCTCATTCTCAGACTTGTCCGGATAAGCTGAGTCATACTGACCTCACCCTTGCCTATGGAATTCGCTGCACGGCACTCCATCTGCACCTTGTTTTCTATGTGGCTGATCACAAGTTCCGCTGAATCCTCTATAGTTATGACCCTCTCGTCAGGTCCTATATAAGCTGTAAGTGCATTTAAAAATGTGGTCTTGCCCGAAGATGTGCCTCCGCTTATGAACACGTTGTATCCGCTTCTCACAAGCGCTGCAAGATCTTCTGCGCATTCCCTGGAGAGGCTTGCACAGCCAACGAGTTCGTCCATCTCAATTTCCTTTTCCCTGAACTTCCGGATCGTAAGGATAGGTCCATTCAGGGCTATATTCTTCAGAACTCCATTTACTCTGTATCCGCTTGGAAGCCTTGCATCAACTATAGGATTCGCCTCGTTTATCTCTCTGTGTACATCGGATGCGAACATTCTTATCATTTCTTCAAGCTCTTCACATGAAGTAAACGCATCATCTACCCTCATCAGCGTCTTTTCTCTTTCAACATAAATCCTGTCAGGTCCGTTCACCATGATTTCGTTTATAAGTGCGTCGTCCAGCAATGCAGTCAGAACACCGTATCTTCCGCTCAGTCTTTTCTGCATGCTGTCTATAATTATCACGGTCTCGTGTGAGCTTGTTTTAAGTGATATGTCTGAACTGAAGAACTCGTCCTCGCATTTCGTCAGGATCTCCTCTTCCGATGGAGGCTGGCTGTTCTCAGTGATCCACTTTCTTACCGTCTTTACTATTCTGTCTATATCAGTTCCGTATTTTCTGATTGTTTCCACTCTTGATACTTTCATTGTTTTCCGTTCCGAATATCTTTTTAAGACAATCATCCATTGATCTAACGTCTTCAGAGCCGCCTGTGAGCCTGATTCTTATAAGCTTTGACATCTCATCTCCGCCCAGCATTTTCTCTATCCCGGTCACTCTTCTGCCTCTCTCAAAAAACACTATCTTTTCAGAAGCCTTCATCAGAGTTATGTTCTCTTTTCTGAAGCAGCTGGCCGTATCCGCGATTATTGTGTCGTATTTCCCTGAAAGCCATGATAAAAGGATGCCCAGCTCTTCTTCATCAAGATATGCCACCGGATTTATCCCCTTACTTAAAAGAAGCGAAGATATTCCGTAGCTATCGGTATACATTGTGCATTCCATTCTGCCGGCTCTGCAGCGTTTTATAGAATATAAAAGTCTTGACAGTCTGTTGCTGCGGAGTTCTTCATTGACTCCGTAATCGTTTATGTATGAAAGCGGCAGGATAAATACACTGCCCCCATGTGAATAAATGATCTGTCCTGCCAGTGATCTGCATAATTCAGCTGAATATGCATCCGACTCACAGCAGACTGTTATCAGTCTGGCAGTATGGTCTATGCCCGGGCCCATTCCGCGCCAGGAACTGTATGCAAGTGAAAGCTTTGAAATTATTTCCGGGATGCTGCTGAACTTGAATACCGTATAGCATTCGCAGCTTCTTTCTTTTTCAGACGAGGTAATAAATACAGTTCTAGGCCTGAGAGCTGACAGGACTTTCTCATCGAGTTCAGAAGGCGATATATCAGTAAGGATCACGCATCCGGAAGCGTCATTTATATTGTTTTCAATTACATTGACAAATATATTATTATCGTATGTCGATATTTTCTTTATAAGTGCATCCCTGTATTCCGCATCCCTGATCATTATTCCTATTCTCATTCCTGCCTCCTGTGCACATAACTATACGTGAAGGGTGATAAAAAAGCTGTACAGTTATTACCGTTGAAAAAACGCTGATTTTCATGCTTTTTCTGTATAAATGCGGGCACAGAAAAAGCCTCCATTGCATTATGCAAATGGAGGCTTTCAGTGGTGCGGACGAAAGGACTCGAACCTTCACGCCTAAGCACAAGAACCTAAATCTTGCGTGTCTGCCAGTTCCACCACGTCCGCTTATAATAAAAAAAGGAATCCTCGGATTCCCTTTCTAATGGTGACCCCACCGGGACTCGAACCCGGGTTACCGCCGTGAAAGGGCGATGTCTTAACCGCTTGACCATGGGGCCTAAAGAAAAAGCGGCGACGTCCT
>CACZGY010000063.1 GCA_902780815.1 uncultured Eubacteriales bacterium | reverse complement strand
GCATAATCTCGATGTGATCAAACAGGCGGATCATATAATCGATCTCGGCCCTGAGGGAGGCGATGAAGGCGGCCGCATAGTCTGTGAGGGCACGCCTGAAGAGGTGGCGCAGGTCAAGGCCTCCAAGACCGGAAAGTACCTGAAACGCATGCTGCAGTAGCCGCCCTGTACCGGAAACACTTAAAAGCAAGAGAACCACAAAGAAAGGTGCTTGCCATGAAGAAATCTTTACTGCATATCTTCGTTCTGTTACTCATGGTAACAATGCTGTCATCCTGTGGATCCGGAGTGAAAGAAGTAAAAGCCGAATCGCTGGACGGACTGCCGTTTTCAGATGAGATAATATATGACGAGCCATTCGCCCTGGTGAATGCTTACGATGCCTTCCTGGCAGCAGGGAACGACAACGATACCCTGATCCTTTCAGACAGGCCGTATATGTGGAAGCTTGAGAAGGGAGAATCAGGCAGTCATGTCCTGTCGAATGAAAATCAGTCTCTGATGTTCGATCTGGACAATGCTCTGTATGAAGAAGGTACAAAGGTTCATCTGTTTGAAGATACGGGATATCAATGCCAGTTCTGGGATCTTACTGAATCCGGAGAGGGCTTCATCATCACTTCTGCGGAGGATCCTGACTGGTGTGTACTTTCTGCGGAGGAAGGGTTCACACTCGGAAAAAGAGAACAGGCAGGAAAAAATGATACCTGGCGTATTATCATGGACGGGGACTGGAAAGAAGGCTTCCTTTCTCCTGCAGAAGCTCCATATTATCAGATTGCCGAAAGCTATACGCCTACACCGGAATTCTGGGAGGAGTTTGACAAAGAAGGCATTACTGAAGAAATGAAATCTTCAAGCGTTCATCATGGTGAAAACTGTGCCCAATACCTCAATGTTTATCCTGAGATAGATGACGCCGGAGAAGGATTCGATTTCTTCTCTGTCGAATTCTGTACGGATACGTCTGCTGATGCCACCTATTGGTCTCTGGCCAACTGGGGCATGGACTATAAAGAATACATGAAACGCAACGGGTATACTGAATATGATACTGTAGGCGCTTACGGAGGTCTTCAGGACGTCATAGATCACAATACCAAGATAATGAGTATCTGGGAGACATATTTCAAAGGCCCGGAAGGCGAGCTGACATTAGTACCGGAATGCGTCTATCCTGAAAATGAGAGCACATATTTTGACCATGAAGGAAACGGAACGAGTCTTGTAGCTCCGTTTGAATGGAAGGCCGGGACCTGGTACAGGTATGTACTTAGGAGCTGGCAGAAAAATGACACAACATACGTAGGCAGCTGGGCGGAGGATCTGTCAACGGGAGAAGTATCACTTCTTGCGGTATATGATACCCTCCTCCCGGAATCGTTTATAAACGGTTCGGTTCCTTATCAGTTTCTTGAAAATTATGGTGATAAATACTATGGGGAATACCGTCAGATGAAGCTTCGGAACTTCTGCGTTCGCGGAGCGGATTCCGGAAAATGGTATTTTGCAGACAGAGTATCATTCAGCATCTGGACAGACCTGGGGCATAATCAGGGTACATACCGTTACATCGTCGAAGGAGATACTGCTGTCGGTGAGACATGCGGACTCGGAGAAGATGTCTGCAAGGGTATGACTGAGGAAGATACAAAGAAGACTTTCAACATAAAGGCTCCTAAGGAAGCCCCGGATCCTGACCGGTATGAGATCCCGGAGCTATAAGAGCCAAGATATACGCGTGACAGGGGATGACCTCTGTCACTTTTTTAAGTATATTTAAGGTTGACTGGTTATATATAATTAAATAAACCGGAAAACAGGAGGCGTAAATGCGCATACTACTGGCTGAAGATGAGATAGCGCTGGCGAAGGTGCTGGTCAAAATATTTGAGAGCAACAACTACTCAATAGATGCAGTCCACGACGGACAGGAGGCTCTGGACTATCTTGAAGCCGGCAACTACGATGCTGCCGTGCTCGATATAATGATGCCTAAAGTTGACGGCATAACGGTGCTGAAAAAGCTGCGCGCATCGGGCTCCGACCTGCCTGTGCTTATGCTTACAGCAAAGTCCGAGATCGATGACAAGGTGCTTGGCCTCGACAGCGGAGCCAACTATTATCTCACCAAGCCTTTTGACGCCAAGGAGCTCCTTGCGGCAGTCAGGGCAATAACACGCTCCGGCAATGAGGTGGATGCCAAGCTCAGCTGCGGCAATCTGACACTTGACAGAGCAAGTTTCGAGATGTCGACACCGTCAGGATCAGTCAAGCTGGCCAACAAGGAATTCCAGATGATGGAGCTCCTCATGGCAAAACCGGGCAACATCATCTCAGTAGACACGTTCATGGACCACATCTGGGGCTATGACACCGATACAGAGAGCAATGTTGTCTGGGTATACGTGTCATACCTGAGAAAGAAACTCGCGGCACTCGGCGCTGATGTTAAGATAAAGGCAACACGCAACGCAGGCTATTCGATCGTTTCAGACAATGCTGAGTAAAGTTTGGGAATAGCCGGAAAGCTCATCATGATCTGGCAGTCCTGCTGGCGGCGATTGTCGCGGGTATGAACATAATCAATTACCAGAAGGTCGTGAAGGATGCCGACGCCAGGATCGAGGTGCTCGAAGAAAACTCCGGCAGGTTTTTTTCCGCAAGAGGAGGAATGATGCCGCAGTTTTTCGATGAAGATGACTATGACATCGATGACATGTTTGACCCGGACGAAGACGGCCCTTTCTTCGGCAGGGGAGGCGCCGGCGGTCCGTCAATGACGCGCGATGAGGCTGAGGAGTCAAGATTCTTCGTAGTCACACTCAACGAGGACGGCAATGTACGCCGGACATACATGGAAAGGATCTCGTCTGTCGATGCAGCAGAAGCCGGAACGATGGCAGACGCTGTGCTTGCGTCAGGAAAGGATGCGGGCTTCATGGGTGAATTCAGATATTCGGTCGATGAAGAGGACGGTATCAGGCGGGTCACCTTTCTTGATTGCGGCAGAGTCCTCGAATCGTTCAGAGATTTTCTCAAAGCCAGTATCCTGATGTCACTGCTGGGTCTGCTGATAGTCTTTGCGGTCATTTGCTATTTTGCCGGCCGCATTGTAAAGCCTGTAGCCGAAAGCTATGAGAAGCAGAAGCGATTCATAACCGATGCAGGTCATGAGATCAAGACACCGCTCGCGATAATAAAGGCAAATATAGATCTTATGGACATGGAACTTGACAAAAAAAGAGTCGATAAAGGTGAACTTAGAGAGAATCTCGGCGACATAAACGACCAGGTCGATAGGCTCACCGGTCTTACGAACGATCTGGTATACCTCTCACGTATGGAGGAGGCGGAGAATACACTCGTAATGACTGAAGTGCCCCTATCGGACATTGTTGCTGAGACAGCGGAATCGTTTATACCGCTTGCGGAAGAGCGGGGCAAAGCCATCGGTACCGACATAGAGCCGATGATCTCAGTACAGGGCAGCACGAAAGAACTGGAAAAGCTCCTCTCGATAATAATCGAGAACGCTGTCAAGTACTCGATCCCGCCAAGACAGATACCTTTAGGTGAGCTCGAGGACGGCATGCCTGCTCCTCCGGTGATAAATGTCGCTTTGCGCAGAGAAGGGAAGGACGCTGTCATAGAAGTCCGCAACGAAACTGAGAGCGAACTCACCAATGAGCAGCTCTCACATGTCTTCGAGAGGTTCTATCGTATGGACAGCTCACGTAATTCCCAGACGGGGGGCCACGGCATCGGTCTTTCGATGGCAAGCGCCATTGTAAAGGCCCATGGCGGGCACATATCTGCGCGCACAACGAACGGTCACGATTTCATCGTAACTGCAGAAATCCCGGTTTCATAAAAAATAAGACAGTTTAAACTTGATTTAAGTTTCGCCTGGTATCTTATGCATTGTAAAGGAGACAATGACATGGGATACCAGGCGGTTTTTAAACGTTATGAAATAAAATACCTTATATCGGCTGAGCAGAAAGCCCGCATCCTGAAAGCTATGGAAGCTTATATGGAAATGGACAGGTTCGGCAGATCGACAGTCAGGAACATCTACTTCGACACTGACGATTTCGTGCTTGCCAGGCATTCCATCGCCAAGCCGGATTTCAAGGAGAAGCTGCGCATCAGATGCTATGAAGATGCGGAGGCAGACAGTACGGTCTTTGTTGAGCTGAAGCGCAAGTTCGACGGTGTAGTTTATAAAAGGCGTGTGGGTCTCCGGGAAGCGGATGCCATGAAGTGGATGGCGGGTTCTGATGATCCGGCAATAGTGAGCAGCCTGGCCGCTGAATCACCACAGGTCGCGAGTGAGATCGATTACTTCAGAAACCTGTATTGCGGGCTTAAACCTACGCTCTACCTTGCGTATGACAGGGAAGCCTACAGGATGAAAAACGGTGCGACGGCATTGGACGGCGGCTCAGATTTCAGGGTGACATTCGACAGCAACATCTTATGCAGAGAGAACGATCTCACACTCAGGTCGACAGCGTACGGCTCGGAGATGCTTGAGGAAGGAATGTTCCTGATGGAACTCAAGTGCCCGGGTGCGATACCTATGTGGATGACAAAGATCCTGTCCGGGGAGAAACTGTACAAAACATCGTTTTCAAAATACGGCACAGCCTACTGCCGCTTCATGGAAGAGACGCCGGAAGCACGCGCACACGAGATCGCCGCAGCCGGCTATGAAAGCTATGCAGCTGCCAGAGCCGGTGCTGCAGGCAACACCGGCAGCAGCACACAGACACGTAACCGCCGTGCCGGACGTTACACACAGAAGAAAACCGTAGCTTTTGGCAGAGCGTCTGCCTGAAACACATCACCACCAACAGTATTTCACAATACTTTTTCTTCATAAAACCTCAAACTTCATAAACAACCTATCAAACCAAAAGAGAGCGGCCGCGCTGAATGCGCGGCCGTTTTCTTTATTGCAGCTTCATGACGGCAATGTCACGCGTTTTTAACAATTATCATGGAAAAGCGTGATCCGCCGGTTGAAAAAAATAAAAAAACAGGTGCTTTAGTTTCATTTAAGCTTTGGCAGCTATTATGCGGGTGTAAACAAAAGGGAAAACCTGGCTGAAATCACAGAACAGCCCAAAACATACAAAAAAGCATACAAAGAAATAGGAGGTAGCATCAATGACGGAATTACTGTCGAGCATATATGAAACATCTGCAGCAGCAACTATAAGCGCAGCCCAGTTCGGAGCATCATTCGGAGTATCACTGCTCCTGGGAATACTGATCGCTGCTGCATACATGTATAACACACGCTATACCAAGAGTTTTGTGGTAACACTGGCAATGCTGCCGGCCATCATATGCGTGATAATCGCAATGGTGAACGGAAGCATAGGAGCGGGCATCGCGGTAGCGGGAGCGTTCAGCCTCGTAAGGTTCCGCTCAGTGCCGGGAACAGCAAAAGAAATCTGCGCAATATTCCTTGCTATGGCAACTGGCCTTGCAACAGGCATGGGCTATCTCGGACTTGCAACTGCATTCACGGCAGTGCTGGCACTGGTAATACTGATTTCAGGCAAATTCGACTTCGGGACTAAAAGGAATGCAGACAGATATAAGAGCTTCAGGATCGTTATTCCTGAAGACCTCGATTACTCCGGAATATTCGACGACCTGTTCGCGGAGTATACAAGCTCCTGCGAGCTGGTAAACGTCAGGACCACCAATATGGGAAGCATGTTCAGGCTAACATATGATGTCACGCTGAAAGACCCTGACAAAGAAAAGGAACTCATCGACAAGCTCCGCTGCCGCAACGGCAATCTCGAGATCAACGTTTCAAGACAGGCGACAACAGCAACAGAGCTTTAGGCAAACACTCAGACGGACACAGAGAATGTCTTCGGGAGGATACGGATATGAATAAAGACCAGAAAAACAAAAAAATGATGACGATATTCGCGCTGATGCTTGCGCTTGTGCTGACTTTCACATCGTGCGGAAGTACCGAATCAAGCGCGCTGAGTACCACCTCCGGCGAGGTCACAACTGAAGCGGCGGATAATGCTGTCAGCAAGACGGAGATGTTTACCGAGAGGGATCTCTCCGGCGAATACGACGAGAGTGAAGCGGAGACGATAACTCTCAGCGGAAGCGCAGCTGAAACTTCGGCAGCATCAGGCGTAACTATCAACGGGAGCACGATAACGATCACAGCTGAAGGCGTTTACATCGTAAGCGGGACTCTTTCAGACGGACAGATCATAGTCGAGGCTGAAGATACAGCCAAGGTGCAGATCGTGTTAAAGGATGCATCCATCACAAGCAGCACTTCAGCAGCTCTTTATGTCAAATCAGCAGATAAGGTGTTCGTGACTTCTGCTGAAGGAACAGAAAACACTCTCGCGAACGGAGGAAGCTTTACTGCCGACGGCGACACCAACATCGACGGTGCCGTGTTTGCAAAGGATGACATCACATTCAACGGCAGCGGAAGCCTGACTGTCGATTCGCCGGCAGGCCATGGAGTCGTCGGCAAAGACGATGTGAAGTTCGGAGGCGGAACTTACACTATCACTGCAGCCAGACACGGAGTGCAGGCGAACGACAGTGTAAGGCTCGCAGAGTCTGATGTAACGATAACCTCCGGAAATGACAAGGACGGCATACACGTATCTGACGATGCAGATGAAGAGGAAGGAACAGAATCCGACAGCTTCTTCTATATCGCGGACGGAAGCCTGACCATCTCATCGGGGGACGACGGTATCCACGCCGATGCAGCAGTCATCATAGAAGGCGGCACGATAATGGTCAACGAGTCATATGAGGGCATCGAGGGGCTGTCGATCAGCATAAGCGGCGGCAGCACCAGTGTCAAAGCCAGCGACGATGGGCTGAATGCAGCAGGTGGAAACGCTTCGGGCAGCAGCCGGACTTTCGGAGACGATGACTGGGGCGGAGGAGCTCCGGGCGGTGGCATGAACGATGGCGGAACTAACGGCAGCATCTCTATCAGCGGCGGCAATGTGCATATAACCGCAGGCGGAGACGGTATCGACTCCAACGGATCCGTAGATATCAGCGGTGGCTGTACAGTAGTGGAAGGACCGGCACAAGGAGATACTTCGGTGCTCGACTACAACAGCTCGGCATCCATAAGCGCGGGAACTTTCATCGGAACAGGCGGAGCCGGGATGGCAGAAAACTTCAGCTCTGCTGAGCAGGGCCTCATAGCTGTAAATACAGGAAATCAGTCGGCCGGAAGCAGTGTAAAACTTACAGACAGCAATGGTGATGTGATCGCGGAGATCACGCCTGAGCTCGATTACGCAGTAGCCTACGTGAGCACTCAGGATATGGCGAAAGGAGAGACCTATACTCTGACAGCAGGCAGCTACAGCGAGAGCATCACACTGAGTGACAATCTTTACAGCACGCTCAGCGGCGGAATGCAGGGAAGCTTTGGCGGAGGCGGTCCCCGAGGGGGAATGAACGGAGAAGCCAATGGCGGCATGCACGGCGGAATGCATCACGGTGGCCCGGGACAGCAAGACATGCCGGGCAACACTGATGACATCACGGGAGCCAGCGAACTGACCGGTGACACAGGAGCTTAACAAAGGGAGCGGACAATGAGAAACAGATATATTGCACTCATCCCGGCTTATGAGCCGGAGCAAAAGCTGATCAGCCTTACAGCAGATCTGAAAAAAAGAGGATTTGACATAGTGGTAGTCGATGACGGCAGCGGTCCTGCTTACAGAGAGATATTTGAGGAGCTCGCGCAGCAGGCTGCTGTACTAACACACGGGCAGAACCGCGGCAAGGGAGCTGCTCTCAAGACCGGAATGAGATATATCAATAAATATATGGCGTACACAGAGTCAGTGATGACCGCATCAGGAGCTGACGTGGTTTCCGGCAGAGACGCTGTAATAGTGACCGTTGATGCGGACGGACAGCACCTTCCGGATGATGTAAGGAGAGTAGCAGAGATTTCTGCTCAAAGGAGGGACGCGCTGGTGCTCGGCAGCAGAGCTCTTGAAAAAGACATTCCTGCCAGAAGCAGATTCGGCAACACGGTGACAAGGCATGTATACAGTGCAGCGACCGGCGTACATGTGCATGATACACAGACCGGACTCAGGGCTTTTCACCGCAGCCTCATACCGAGACTGCTTGAGATCGAAGGAGACCGCTATGAGTACGAAATCAACATGCTCATGCAGCTTGCTGCGGAGGGAGTGCCCATCATAGAGGAGAGGATCGAGACAGTCTACGAAAACAACAACAGCGGATCGCACTTCAGAACACTGCGCGATTCGTTCAGAGTATACAAAGAGATACTGAAGTTCTCTGCTTCGTCGCTTGCGAGCTTCGCGATAGATTACTGCATGTATGCGCTGCTCCTGGCGGCAACCGGAGCTGCAGGCCTTGCAGGCAGCCTGGTTATATCCAATATAGGAGCGAGGCTTGTGAGCGGTACTGCAAATTACATGATGAACAGGAAGCTGGTCTTCAGAAGCCGGACGGGCTTTGCGAAGTCTGCGGTGCAGTACTTTCTGCTGGCAGCTTTCATACTTGCCGGCAACACCATAGTATTGAGCACTCTGGCAGGAACGCTCGGAATAAACAGTCTGGCAGCCAAACTGATCACGGAAGTAATATTCTTTGCGATCAGCTGGACCGTGCAGCGCTATGTGATCTTCTTCAGAGATGACAGCGAAGAAGGTGCGGAGACAGGCAGTGTAAAGCTGGGCAGTCAGGAGGGAGCAGAATAAATGATAAAAAAACATAAAACACTCATAGCGTACATGCTTGCGCTTGCGTTGTTCAGCACGTACGTTGTGATGGATACCTTCGTAATAACAAGAGTCTACGGCGAAGCATCGGGCGACGGTACAGAAGCGGCGATGCAGATAGAAAAGGACGATAAGGCGGAGCAGGCACAGGGCGATGAGGAGGATTCTGAAGAAACCCACTCACACGGACCGGGAGGCCCGCGTGGAGATGGAAGCGGAAAGCCTGAGCACGGCGGAAAACACGGACGCTCGAAGAGCAGCTCCGGGAGCTCATCGACGGAAAGCAAGAGTGACAGCTCCTCAGAAAACAGCTCATCATCGGAAACTGTAGTCAGCAGCAAGAGCACTGCCGACAGTTACAGCGACAGCAACATTTCTATCAAACTGAACGAATACACTGTAAGCGGCACGGTCGTACATGTCGCTGAAGTGAAGGCTGATTCTGCGGATTATCTTAAGACGGCATTTGCTCAGGGCTCATATGGCAAAAACGTGACCGCGGCTACTTCGGATATAGCTGATAGCGTTAACGCGATCCTGGCGATAAACGGCGATTACTACGGAGCTCAGGAGAAAGGCTATGTCATAAGAAACGGTAAGCTGTACAGAAGTACTGCCGTATCAGGACGCGAAGATCTGGTCATCTATAAGGACGGAACTTTTGAGATCATAAATGAGAGCGAAGTAACAGCTGAACAGCTGATCGCTAAAGGAGCAGTGCAGACGCTGTCGTTCGGACCGGCTCTGGTCGAGAACGGAAACATATCCGTAGACTCGGACGATGAGGTCGGCAAGGCAATGGCGAGCAATCCGCGCACAGCGATCGGCATCAAGGCAGACGGATCATATATCTTCATGGTATCCGACGGAAGGACTGATGAGAGCGAAGGCCTCTCGCTTCTGCAGCTCGCAGAGTTCATGAAAAAACTCGGTGCTGAGACCGCCTACAATCTCGACGGAGGCGGATCTTCCACCATGGTATTCAACGGCAGCGTGGTCAACACCCCGACCGGAGGCGGCATAGGGAACGGAAGCGGCAGTGAAAGGAAGGTGAGTGACATTGTATACATCGGCTATTAAAACAGGAATGAAATACTTCGCGGCATCCATGGTGATCGCAGTGGCTGCAGCTGTCTACGGATTGTTCAGCCATGGGGTGTACTCATATTACATGACGTATGCATTCATGATACCGCTGCTTGCCGGAGCGCTGCCTCATCTGCTTACTGCATTGAAGGAAGCAGATCTGAAGACGAAGCTTCCCGGCTTTAATGATATCCAGCTTGCTTTCGTCGCGACCCTGACAGCAGGAAGCCTGCTGAAAGGTGCTCTCGACATCTACGGCACCACCAACAGGCTGCTGATAGTTTATCCAATAATAGCTTTGCTGATGCTTGTGTTCTTTGCGGTAAAGTTAGCGCAGCGCTTTAAGCGCCAGAGCAGAAACGATGCCGACCAGAATACCGGCAGCGATCCCGCTGAACATCAGGACAGGGAAATAGAAGAATATACGGAGGTCCTCAATTAAGGCAGCAGCCACCAGCAGCTGGCCAAGATTATGCAGGACTCCGGCAGCCATACTCACACCGGTCATTGAAAAGAGACCGGTTTTTTTGAGGAGTATCATGCCGGTAAGGCTAACGACAGCTCCGGCCAGAGCGTAGAGCATGCCGAAGAGACCGTTGAACAGGAGACCCGCAAGCACCACGCGGATGACACTGACTGCCGCAGCATCCTTAGCGCCGAATTTGTAGAGAGCCACTACGGTCACCACATTCGCTATGCCAAGTTTGATGCCGGGAACCCCCGGGTTATATGGTATAATTGCCTCGACATACGAAAAGATGAGAGCCAGCGCAGCCATCAGGCCGACTCTTGCGATGAATGATGTGCTGAGCGCCCTGCGGCCTGAGGTCTTACGAGGTGACTGAGTCATAGCCGCCTCCTTCCTCTGAGCCGTTTTCTATGCGGACTACCAGCCGGTTCGGCAGGCATACTATGCTTTCACCGGACCTCGAGATCGGCCCGTGCTTGACGCATACCTGGTTCTTGCAGGAAGCCTCGGTAACGGAAACTTTGCCGCCGCTTATAACGACCACATTCTCGTTCTGCTTAGGTGCAGGCACCACAACAGTGCGGTCTTCGTTCAGCGGGTATCTGGCGTATAGATCGCCGCCCGATTCGATGACCACCTTTGCATTGCTTCCTGCCTCACCATGTGAAAGAGTGAGCGCAGCAGAAGCTGCCAGCCCGATGATGACGTATGAACTGTTTCATTGAATATAGTATACCATGTAAGCCGTTGAAAGGATAATCGCCCGTATGAAGCGTGTTCTGAAAAAACTGAATATCCTCCTGCTTGCCGCAGTGCTTATCGTGCTTGCGGGATGCAGCGGAACAGGCGGATCCGCTTCTGAACCTGTTATGGAAGACGGATACTATCTCGATACGATCTGCAGCATATCTGTATACCGCATGACGGACGGAGAGGGAGAGGTGAAGGACGCAGCGGATATGAGCGATGAAGCATCCGCTGCGATCGGTGAAGCCTTCGAATTGTGCAGCAGTCTCGAAGCCAAATTCAGCCGTACACGCAAGGATTCAGAGATAAGCAGGATCAACGGAGCAAAAGGCGAGTGGGTCGAGGTGAGCAGCGACACTATCGGGCTTCTGCAGAAAGGGCTCGAGTATTCGAAGCTGTCAGACGGCGGATTTGACATAACAGTAGGCGGCATCACTGAACAGTGGGATTTCCACGCAGCTGAGGGGGCAAAGTCAGGCTGACGGATCCGGAGGCAAAGCTGGATCTCGGCGGTATCGCGAAAGGCTACATAGGCGACAGGATGACAGAGGCACTTGAGAGCAAAGGTGTTGTCTCTGCAGTGATAAACCTCGGCGGAAATGTCATCTGCATAGGCGGAAAGACTGATGATGACGATTTTGTTATCGGAGTAGAGACGCCGTTCAGCGACCGCAGCGAGATAATAGGAAAGATCGATGCGAGGGACAAGACCCTCGTTACATCCGGTGTTTATGAACGCAGGATAGATGTCGGCGGAAAGACATATCACCATATACTTAACACTAAAACCGGCTGGCCGGTGGATACCGACCTCGATGCGGTGACACTCATCGCGGATAAAGGGCGTTCGGGAGACATAGATGCTCTGAGCACGATATGCCTGATCAAGGGGTCAGACGAAGGAATTAAACTGATAGAGAGTATGGACGGTATCGAGGGCGTGTTCGTTATGTCTGACGGCAGCGTGCGCACGACCGGCGGAGCGGGATTTGAGGCAGCAAAATGATAAAAGTACTTGTTACGAATGATGACGGAATAGATGCACACGGACTGAGGATCCTGGTAGACGCGCTGTCAAAACATGCTGATGTCTATGTTGTGGCGCCTGCCGATCAGCAGAGCGGGAAGAGCCACAGCATCACGTTCATGCGTGAGGTCAGCCCTCAGGTGAGAGACGTGAAAGGGGCCGTGGCAGCATGGGTGCTCGACGGAACTCCTGCTGACTGCGTGATGTGGGCTATCGACTATCTGAAGGATGAAGAGGGTATCACACCGGATTTCGTCATAAGCGGTATAAATCTTGGATACAATACGGGTCTTGCGGCGTACTATTCGGGAACTGTCGCCGGTGCAAGAGAAGGCGCCATCAACGGCATCAGATCGATAGCGCTTTCTGTGGGCGGACAGGACTCCCTGAATGCCGAGCACTTCGATTATCTGATCGGACTTCTGCCTCAGCTCATGGACATGTCCATGCAGATCGATCCCGGAATTATACTCAGCGTGAACGCGCCGGACATCCCGTCCTGGGAGATAAAAGGAGTAAGAGTCGCGGAAGCGGCTCCGCGCGGTTACGGGATCAGGTTCTTCTTTGAAAAGAAAAAGAACGGGAATTATCAGATGACGGGCGCTGTGGACTATCTGGACGACAACATGCGCTACGATATCGACTGGTGCGCAGAAAGCTATGTAGCCGTATCGCCGATCCCGACAACACTCTCTGATCCGGTTTCGCTTAACCGCCTCAAGGGGCTTGCAGTCAATGCTGACTGTATTACGCTTATAATCGATCCGCAGGAGAAGATGCCTGTGCGCATGAAGAATGCGGGCGGATTAATCGGAAATCTCGATAAGCTCGCGCATGCTGTAAGCAGGATGGGAATGCCGCTCATACTGGCGGAGTCATATGACATGGGAGAAATCCTCCCGCAGGTGAAGCAGTATGCGGGCGAAGCGGAAACAGTCAGACACATACATCCTGACGTGTGGACCGCTCCTGACCTTGAGAAATATGTCAGCTCTGTCGACTGCAGAAAGGTTCTTATAGCCGGAGCAGCAACTAATGTTGAGCTCCTTCAGACCGTTCCGGGCTTCCTGAGAAGGGGATATAAAGTAGCTGTTCTGGAGGACTGCTGCGACTCCGCCGACAGGACCGGACACGAGCTTTCCATAAAGATGATGGAGGACATGGGCTGCAGCATAAGCACTCTCGAGACAGAGGTGATGAAGCTTGCAGGCTCGTGCTCAAGACAGGTACTGGACGCGGTTAAAAACATTCTGCTTACTTGACATCGGGGGGCCGATGATGTACTATCGTTTTTGCTATGCGCTGATGTAGCTCAGTAGGTAGAGCACTTCCTTGGTAAGGAAGAGGTTTCGGCAGTTCGAGTCTGCTCATCAGCTCCATGCAAACCCGCTTAGGGACAG
>CACZGY010000062.1 GCA_902780815.1 uncultured Eubacteriales bacterium | reverse complement strand
CCAACCTTGATGAACCATGAACCATAAGGATCGTTGTTTATCAGAGCTGCATCATCGAGGAGGTCCTCGTTGATCTCCAGAACAACGCCGGAAACTGGCGAGAATACATCAGCTACAGCTTTTACGGACTCAACATCGCCGAAAGGCTCGCCTGCAACTACCTCATCGTCTACCTCAGGGAGGTTAACGAATACGAGGTCGCCGAGCTCGCTCTGAGCGTAATCAGTGATTCCTACGTAAGCTTCGTCTCCTTCGAAACGAACCCATTCATCATCCTTTGTGTACTTAAGTTCTTTTGGATCGATCATCGTTCTAATCTCCTTTGTTATATAAGTTGGAATTTAATGATATCGGTTTATCTTATCCGCAAACGCGGAAGACTAACAACTGTGGTTATTTAGCTCTCTTGTAGAATGGGAGACCTACCATCTCGCAGTCTACCATACGGCCTCTTACGTCTACCTGGCAAGGTGCGCCGATCTCGCGGGCTTCTGATTTAACGATAGCCATTGCGAACGAGCTGCCGAGGTAAGGCAGGAATGTACCCGATGTGGTGTATCCTACGATTTCGCCATCTCTGTAAACATCGAGATGCTCTCTGACTCTTCTCTCCTTGAGCGGCTGATCTGCTTCGAGAGCAGCCTTGCCGATGAAGTCAGGCTTGTTCATCTTTACTGCGAAGCCGAGACCTGCTGTTCTTGGGCTGATTTTATCATTGAGCTCATGTCCGTAGAGCGGCATTGCAGCTTCCATTCTCAGAGTATCTCTTGCGCCGAGTGCGCATGGGATGAGGCCGTCATCCTTGCCTGCTGCGATCAGAGCTTCCCATACATCAGGAGCCTTGTCTGCCGGCATGTAGATCTCGAATCCGTCCTCGCCTGTGTAGCCTGTGCGGGAGATCATTACAGGAATGCCCTGGAAGTCTCCGTCGAAGATGCATGTGTAGTAGCCTGCAGGGATGTATTTCTCGTCGACAACTTTCTTCAGGATTTTCTCTGCATTCGGACCCTGAAGAGCTACCTGGCCGTACTGGTCACTTACATTTGTAAGCTCTACGCCGTCGATCTTGTGATCGCACATCCATGCGAAGTCCTTATCTGTGTTCGCTGCGTTGACTACTACGAAGTAATCGTTCTCGCCCTTCATATATACAATGAGGTCATCGACGGTTCCGCCGTTCTCATTGCACATTGGGGAATATCTTGCGAATCCCGGCTGAAGGTCTGTGTAATCGTTTGTCAGGAGCAGGTTGAGGAAGTCCTTTGCCTTCTCACCCTGAACGAGAACTTCGCCCATGTGGGAAACGTCGAATAATCCGCACTGAGTTCTGACTGCCATGTGCTCTGCTTTGACACCTGATCCGTACTGTACAGGAAGCAGGAAGCCGCCGAATTCGACTATCTTGCCGCCGTACTTAAGATGGGTATCATAGAGCGGGGTTTTCTTTTCCATCGCTGTATACCTCCGTAAATATATTTTTTAGCGCAAACCAACACGCCCTTTTTGGCATGAGGGCCCACTTTTCTAACGTATCTTAATAATAGCACCACGGCAACGAAGCGTCAAATAATTTGCAGTTCCGCAAAGCCTTGCAATTACTGCAATTCAATGTATTTTCTTGCACAAAAAATAAACAAGAATTTGTTTGGTTTCACAAATTATAGGAATGAATTATCGGGTGTATAATACAAATTGTTTTTCAGCATAGTCCGTGGTTGCATGAAACGGCAGAGCTTGTGCTTACAGCGGCATTTTTATGTGGTAAAATAGACGCATGAGTAATATTGAATGGTGGATGATAGATGGAGCCGTAGGGCTGATAGTGCTGGTGGCGGTCTTAAGAGGCGCTATAAAAGGCATAGGCGATACGGTAATAAAGATGCTTTGCATTGTAGGCGGCATCGGTCTCGGCATTTATTTCAAAGATAAGCTGAAAGCCTTTTTGCTGACGACCAGTCTCGAGAGGACGATGCACGTCCGTATTTTTGAGTTGATCCGCGGTGATGAGGCTGCAGATCCTTCATCCGGAGAGGGAGTCAAATCCTTCTTCGGAACGATAATAACGCCTGACGGCAGCGGTGAAAGCGTAATTTCAAAATCACTAGGAGGCATATTCAGCGATGCTGCGGACAAGGCCGCAGATGCTGCTGCTGAAAGACTGACTGAAATAGCAATGGGCGTTATTGCTTTTGCCCTCATAATCCTTGCGGTCAGCTTAGTGACGTTCATCCTGAGGATGATCATCAGGAGTCTTCGTGATCACTCGATAGTGATAGGCTTTGCGGACAGGGTGCTCGGCATGGTGCTCGGCCTTGTCAGAGGGATCATGCTGGCATGGATAGCTGTAGCTCTCCTCATACCGGTCACTACATTGGTATCACCGGAGCATGTTCCGGCAATGATGGAGGCTCTTCAGTTCTCCACTGTCGCGAAAGTGCTGTACGACGTGAACCCGTTCTTTTATGTGATTAAATACGCATTTATATAATGCGGTTTTGTTGATATTTCAAAAGGGTTTGTGATACAATATTTCGGCTATGGTTTTTGACGAAATTATATGCGCAAGCGATGACGAAAGATTCATGCTCGAGGCGCTGAAAGAAGCAGCCCGGGCCGCCGAAGAGGGCGAGGTGCCCGTCGGCGCCGTTGTTGTGAAAGACGGGCAGATCATCGCGCGGGCGCATAATATGGTGGAGACCGCGCACAGATCATCAGCTCATGCTGAGATGATCGCCCTCGAGGCTGCTGAAGCAGCGCTCGGAGCAAAATGGCTGCCCGGTGCAACCATGTATGTGACACTCGAGCCCTGCAGCATGTGTTCCGGCGCTATGGTTCTTGCGAGAATGGCGAGGCTGGTGATAGGTGCCGATGATCCCAAGACCGGGGCCTGCGGATCCCTTTATAACATAGCAAACGATGAAAGGCTTAATCACAGCATAGAAATAACAAGAGGCGTGCTGGCCGGAGAGTGTTCGGCCATTCTGAAAAACTTCTTCAGGAGCAGGCGCGCATAACGGAGGATTAATTAATGAAGAAAATAAGTCTGATCGCAATTCTGACGTCGATCATGATAATGGCAGCTTCGGTATTCTGCTTTGCCGATGGAGGATTCGAGCTGGTATCGTCATATCCTGAAGATGGACAGTCAAACACATCGATGGAGAATCTCGGTGTAAAGCTGGCTTTCAGCAATGCTATGGATTCCAGCGAAGCGACTGCTGCCAATGCCGACAAGTTCGCCATCTATGACGAAGACGGAAAAACCATCCCTGTTCAGGTCCTTTTCAGTGACAAGGAAAAAGGACTCGTACTGGTACTTGCCGACACGGATCAGGGATTTGTAGCTAAAAATAACTCAGAGTACAGGCTCGTCATAAGCGGCGACCTCGTCGACAATGAAGGCAATACTCTCGGCGCGGATAAGACGGTCACGTTCAAGACTTATAACCAGAGAATAAACAACATGGTCAATATGGTCATGATGTTCGTTATGTTCGGCGGAATCATGGTGCTCTCACTCCGTCAGAACAATGAAAAAGCAGAGGAAGAGCCTAAAGAAGAGCCTAAAGAGCAGGCGTTCAACCCGTACAGGGAAGCAAAGAAGACCGGCAAGAGCATAGAGGAAGTCAAAGCTGAGCAGGCTAAGAAGGAAGCAAAAGAGGCAAAGAAGAAGGCCCGCAAGGCAAAGAAAGCTCCGGAGCCGCAGCCGCAGAAAATAGATAACTGCGCAGAGCTCCTCAATAACGTATACCACGTTCATGCACCGGCTCCTGTAAATAAGGAAGACCGCTCCATAGAAGCCCTGAAAGCCCTCAGAAAGGCAGAGAAAAACAGCTCCAAGAGCAAGAGCACAAAGAAAAAATAAAGGAAGACTTCAGGGGAGCGCAATCTCCCCTGTTTCATTGGCCATGGATAAAATAACACTTAACGCTCACGCAAAGATAAACTTATCCCTCGAAATCACCGGAAAAAGGCCTGATGGTTACCATGACATAGTCTCATTCATGCAGGGCCTGGGACTCCGTGATGTGCTGAGCATAGAAAAATGTACTCAAAAAGCAACAAAATACAAGCTGCCTCATTGCACTGTAAATGGCATTGTTGTATATTTATGTACGGATGCAAAAACAATTCCGACTGATATGGACAATCTTGCATTCAGAGCCGTAAAAGTCTTTACTGATGCTCTGGGTGAAGATCATCCGGAGAAGTATGGACTGACAGATGCTCTGCTCATAGATATCCGCAAGGATCTGCCGGTATCGGCGGGAATAGGCGGAGGAAGCGCCAACGCCGCGGCGTGTCTTCTTGGTCTCAATGAGATGACAGGCAGGCCGTTCACGCTGAGACAGCTCATGAGTATAGGAGGGACCTTCGGCGCCGACGTGCCGTTCTCGACATTCATGAATGCATACCGTAACCGCGATGTACTCGCGGGGCTGGAGGGGCTCGAAGAAGCGAGCGATTCGGCGTGGACATCAGGCATAGGCGATATCATTGAAAGAGCAGAAAGCATTCCTAGATATGTCGTTATGGCGAATCCGGGCACTGCAGTACTGACGAAGGCAGCCTACAAAGCGTTTGATGAGATCGGCTATACTGAGCCGTACAGTGCCGGAAAACTCTTCGTAAACGACATGGAAAAATATACGCTCATGGCAGATAAGAAAGCGGCTTCTCTAAAGAGGTTCATGCTTGAAAACCTCGATGCTGAAGAAGTGCTAATGAGCGGAAGCGGTCCTACAATGGTCGCCTACTATAAAGATATCGATAAAGCCGGTAAAGGCCTTGCTACTCTTGCGGAAATGGCAACAAAAGATGCCTCGATAAGAGCGTGGCTGACTGATACAGGTAAATAGATAGAGAGGGGAAGTCATGACTGATATACAACTCAAGGTACAGAAGCCTTTAAAGGACCTGGTATATCTGGAGCTGAAGCACAAGATCCTTACAGGAGAGATCGTATCCCAGACAAGACTTATGGAGATCGATCTTTCTGAAAAGATGAATGTGAGCCGCACACCGATCAGAGAAGCCATCAAGAGGCTCTCAGATGACGGCCTGGTAAAGGTGGAGCCGAGGCGCGGCGCCTATGTCGCAAACATCTCGATCAAGGACATGCTTGACGTGTTTGAAGTGAGAGAAGACATGGAAGGCTTCGTTGCAAAGCTTGCTGCTCAGAGAATCAACGATGAGGAGAGAGTCAAGCTCAGAGAGATCGCGGCTGAATACGAAGAGGCGATCGAGAAAGCTGACGACAAAGAGCATATCATCGAGCTTGATGAAAAGTTCCATAACTTCATTGTAAAGTGCAGCGGCAATGAGACACTGAGCGAGCTGGTCAAGTATGTACAGGAGCTTTCGCTGAGATTCAGATACCTGTACTATGACGACTTTTCACTTTATGAGTCAACAGCTGAGCAGCACAATCGCATCATGGAGGCAATCAACGCCGGACGTGACGCCGAGGCGAGAATCGAAGCTGATGCTCATGTCAAAGCGCTCAAGGAGTTCGTCTTTGCACTTGGCAAAAAAATGGAGGCCATGGGCGAACTTGAATAGACTTCCCGAATGTTAAATACAAAACCCCGCGCGTATGCGCGGGGTTATTTTTGTGGTTATGACCGGTCAGGGTCAAGGCTGCTGTTGCTGCAGTTCTTCGAGCACAGTCTTGATCTCGATCTGCTGGCCTTTCCTGCTTACAACTATGGTTACGGTATCTCCGACCTTGCACTTTCTTACGAGTGTGATGAACTCATTGCTGTTGGAGATCTGCTTTCCGTTGAACGATACGATGCGGTCTTCAGCCTGGAATCCTGCCTTCATGGCGTTTTCACCTGTGACCTGTGCAATATATACACCGGCAGATTCAAGACCATAGTACTGGGCGTTCTCTTCGGAAACATCGCTTATAACGACACCTACTGCCGGCGTAGCTTCCGCTGCCTGTACATTGCCGCCGTTCTCAATGAAGTTATTGATGATAGGTGAAACTGTGTTGATTGGCAGTGCGAACGCCAGTCCCTCGACGCCCACAGCCGATGCCTTTGACTCAACGATACCGATCAGCTCGCCTTTGCTGTTGAACAGTCCGCCGCCGGAGTTTCCGCCGTTGATGGCAGCATCTGTCTGCATAAGAGTCAGAGTAGTACCTTCAACGTCGAGAGTTCTGTCGAGAGCACTGATGATTCCTGTAGTGGCCGTGCCTCCGAGCTGCCCGAGAGGGTTTCCGATCGCAACTGCCAGATCACCTACATCTACTGTGCTGCTGTCACCTATCGTTGCGACGGTCAGATCCTTGGCATCGATCTTTATAACCGCTATATCATTTGCCGGATCGCTTCCTATTATGCGTGCAGAGTAGGAATCACCGTTGTGCAGAGTAACCTGCACCTTGGTTGCTCCCTGGATAACGTGATAATTGGTAGCGATATAGCCGTCTTCTCTGACTATTACGCCGGAGCCTGCGCCTTGTACAAGCTGCATCTGACCCCACATGTTCTGCTGGGTTCCCGACATCAGGATCTCAACTACCGCATTCTCGTTCTTGTCGACTATCTGGGCAACCGTAAGATCGCTTCCCGTGGCATCTCCAAGATCGAGCTGCGAAAGCTGGGAATCGTTTCTGGCGGCCCTGCCGTCCGAAGTGATTCTGCCGAAGTACGCGCCTGAAATGAATGCACCGAGCAGCGAGCTCAGTATCATCGTAAGGATCATGCATGCGATGAGAGCTCCCTTGGTTACGTATTTCTTCTCCTTTGGCCTGCTGTGGGAAGGCCCCGTCGGAGCTGCGTGAGCCGGTTCATCAGCAATTGTTTTAGGATAATCTATCTCTACCGTCCTTACCGGTTCCGGTTCTTCGACCGGGTTTTCAAAGCTTACTATGTTTTTTTCATGTTCGTCCATTCTTCTATACCTGCAGGGCAGTGTTTCACTGCCGCTTCCTTTCCATATATATAGTATAGTCCCAAACTAAAATGAAACTAAAAACAAATTAATTGTACATGAATTATTAAAGATTTCAAATATGTCGATATTGTGTCAGTTATGTCAAATGTTATAAAATATTTCTGTTATGAAAAAAAGCGTCAACCTGAGGATCACAAGCCAGCAATATATTGAGAATCTCAAGCCGAGTGGTGAGGCTTTCCGCCGCGAACTCGAGCTCGAGGACTCAATGGAGATCCTGACCGAGGGCACCGTGTATTCCCGCAACAATGCGACATACATCACCTACGAAGAGGCGGAAGCACTCGGTTCGGAAGATATCCGCACTCTGTTCAAACTTGAGGACGGCTCTATTCGCATACGCAAATACGCCAAGGATGAGGATGATGAGGGCATGGATATGACGCTTAAACCGGGCATACTCAACATAACGAGATATCAGATACCGATGATGTCTTCGGTAAACCTTGAGGTGTACACCAACAAGCTCGAGGACAACCTCGATGAGGAGGGATACGGAAAAATATCCGTAGACTATAAAATCAGGTTTGACAGGTTTTTCTCGAGACGCAACATACTGGAGATAGAGGTAATGCCCTCATAAAGAGAAGAGGTCTATATGAGAAAAGAAGGATTCAGCGCAGAACAATACATTGAGCAGCAGTCAAAGTACATCCTTGAGAGGATCAGTGAAGGCGAAGGCAGACTGTACCTTGAATTCGGCGGCAAGCTGGTCGGAGACAAGCATGCAATGAGAGTGCTTCCGGGCTTTGACGAAAACGCCAAGATAAAGCTCCTGCAGAGGATGGGAGATCAGGCGGAGATAATAATATGCATCTACGCAGGGGATATCGTAAAAAGCAAGACCCGTCAGGACTTCGGCATCACATACGATCTGGAAGTCATGAGACTGATAGACGAGTTCAGAAGTTATGACCTTTCGGTCAACTCAGTTGTCGTCACCAGATATGAGGATGCACCGTCAGTCAACCAGTTCATGGCAAAGCTCGAAAGACGCGGGATCCGTACCTACAAGCACATGTTCACAAAGGGTTACCCGACTGATGTGGATACGATCGTATCAGAAGCAGGCTATGGTGCTAACCCGTATATAGAAGTATCAAAACCGCTGATCGTTGTGACAGGTCCGGGCGGAGGCTCCGGAAAGCTCGCGACATCGCTCTCGCAGGTCTATCACGAATATAAGAGAGGACGCAAGGCAAGGTACGCCAAGTTCGAGACCTTCCCTATCTGGAACCTGCCGCTGAAGCATCCTGTGAACATCGCTTACGAGGCAGCAACAGCAGACCTGAAGGACTTCAACATGATCGATCCGTTCCATCTGGATGCATACGGGGAGACAGCGGTAAACTACAACAGAGACGTAGACGCGTTCCCTGTTCTGAGGAGAATACTCCACGCCATCACCGGATCTGATGACGGTTACAAGTCACCTACCGACATGGGCGTGAACAGATGCGGATTTGCCATCACTGATGACGAAGTCTGCAGAGAAGCGGCCAGACAGGAGATCATCCGCAGGTATCTGATAGCGGAATGCTCATACAGAAAAGGCACGATCGAAGCGTCCACCCTTGAAAGGTGCAAGCTGCTGATGGAAGAGGTCGGTGCATCAAGATATGACAGGCCGGCTGTTGCAGCAGCGGAGGAATATGCCGAGATCAAAAGAGCTCAGAATCCGGAGAGATACGAGAACGTAGTAGTCTCAGCCATGCAGCTCCCGGACGGAAGCATAGTGACCGGCAGATCATCACGCAGAATGGTAGCGACAGCTGCAATGGTTCTCAACGCGATCAAGAAGCTTGCAGGCATACAGGACGATATGCTAATCATATCTCCGACCATTTTTGAGAGTATGTCGAGCACAAAATCGGGCATACTGCACGATAAGACAAGTCTCAACCTCGAAGAGGTCATTATGGCGCTCACACTGACCAAGATGACCAACCCGTTCGCTGAGCTCGCGCTCAAGGAGATACCTAACCTGAACGGCTGCGTCGCGCACTGTACCGCCATACTTTCCGACAAGGATGAGAGGGCTGTCAAGGCGCTCGGCATCGATATAACTTCGAATCCGGAGTTTTCAAATAACAATTTATATTCGGTTTAATTGTTTGCTTTACTCAGAGGGTCTGCTCTTTCATGCAGACGGAAGGAGGAGAAATGAAGCTCGATACAAACAAGGTGATGAAAAAGGCCGTCAACGCGTCGACCGGACTTACAGTAGCGGTAGCGTTCCTCAATGTTGCCCTCCTGGTGGTGAAACTCGTGCAGACAGTCTCCGAGGAAGCCCCGAAGCTCGAGGACAAAGAGTAAAAACTGATTGAATTATTAATCGCGCTCTGTTATATTTACAGAGCGCGATGCGCTGATGTAGCTTATATTTACAGAGCGCGATGCGCTGATGTAGCTTAATGGCAGAGCATCTCATTCGTAACGAGAAGGTTGGGGGTTCGACTCCCCCCATCAGCTCCAAGAATTGGTCTCCGAAAACGGAGACCTTTTTTCTTGAAGCCGTTGATTTCACTGGGGTTGACGTGCTCGAAGATTACACGTGGAGTCTGATAAGTGTATCCAAATTTCTGGATACACTTGGATACACTTTGGATACATTTGGTGTTTTCGGGGTGTTAACTGGTCAATGCGTATGTGATTTGAGCAAGTTTTTCATCATCCTCACTCCTGTCATAACAGTAATTATTCAAAGTAGTCCTCTCATCAACATGTCCTGCAAGCTGTCTTGCAGTGTTGATGCTGACACCATTGCTTATAAGAGCAGAAGTGAAGGTCTTTCGCTCCTTATGAGGACTGCGCTCCTCTATGCCAAGATCCCGGCAATACTTCTTCAGAGCTCTCTCTATCGCATTATAGGTGCTGACAGGTTTTTCGTTAGGGCAGAATATAAAGCCATCGATATCCAGCCCTTTTTCCTGCCGATGAGTCCTTATCAGATCAATGATTTCCGCTGCTTGGGGTATGAGCGGAACTGTTCGGCTGCCATAGGTGCCCTTGGTATGATCAACGATCTCCCCTGTCGGGAAGCGGACCAGTCTGTTTACAAGCATGCTGTTTCCTGCGATATCCTCAAACTTAAGGGCAGATATCTCACCAATCCTAAGACCTGTATAGAAGAGAAAGATCACTGCAAGAGGCACATACCACTGTTTATAGTTCTCTCTCTTGTTGAAGGCCTTCCATGCTCTTTCTATGAGCATGTTTTCTTCTGACTTGGTGAATACCTGAGTATGGTCAGGCTTTTTCACCTCCGGAACCAGAACCCTTCGCCTGTTGATCCTGACATCCAGAAACAGATTCTTTTCAATGATCTCGCTGTCTACAGCGAATTCGAGCATCTGTCTGAGTATGACTGAGAAATTACCGTATTTATGAGCATTCATCTCATGCTCACGGATCATCTTGTGGACCCAGGTGTCTATCTCAAGCTTAGTGATCTTCCTGATAGGCTTCTTGACTATCGCGGCATTCTCATAATACTTACGCCAGTCTTTCTTGATACGTATTACTGTAGTTTCACATACGTGAACACTCTTATATTCGATCCATGCAGGGTACAGATTTTCAAGAGTACATACATCTTTGAATTTATCAGCTCTGATAGATTCATAGTGTTGGCATAATAATGTTTCCAATTCCTCAAGCTTTGTTTTTACGATCAGCCTGCGACCTTCCGCTTTGGAATCATCCGGCAGATAAGTTCTCCACCTGCCATCTTTGCCCTGATATATCTTATAAGGGTGTTCTTTAAGAATCTTCTCCTTTCGTGCTTTTCTCATATTATCTTCGACGTCCCTCAAATCAATGATACCATTGTTCTCAAGGAACGCCAAAGTTTCTTCGGGAGTAAAAGACACCGAAGGATCATGCGTGTCGGTCGTGACAGCTGTGACAGTATTAGCGGGAGTAGTCCTCCTCACCGTCACGACCGTCACAGCCGTCACAGATTTGGAAGGAGAGAACTCTGCCTTCAGAATGGTTTCTTCTGTAGGTGTACTCTATCCCTTCATCAAGCAAGAGGCTCAGGCGATACTGATTCACATACTTGGTAAGAACGTTTGGCGCGACCGACTTATCGCCAAGCTCCTCAAGTAATTCGGTAGCTGAACCTCTCCATGATCTGCGTTCCTTCAGGAAGTCTATGAGTGTAAACATTATCTCAGGCGTGTGCTCCTGGCTTATCTGCTCCAGAGTCTTCTCACTGATCAATTCCCATTTGAAGTCAGTGAAGCGAATCGTGAGCTCGCGGTATTGAAGATCTCTTCCCTTGATGCAAAGAGTAGCTTTATCTGAGTATTCATTCTCTTTATCCAGAAGAAACATAGTATCAACAGCACCTGTGATCCCCTTTGTACCATTGAACCTGTTAAACATGTTGCGGGAGTCTCCCTGCTTTCTCAGGTGGTGGACCAGGAAGATTGACAGACCGTATTCCATGGCGAACTCTTTGATCTTTGCTATGTCAGCATAGTCATTGGCATAACTGATATCTTTGTCGCTTCCTCTGACCAGTTGCAGGGTATCTATTATGAATAACCTTACATCCGGCATCCTCACAACGATCCTGGTCAACTGTTCTATTAGACCGTCTGCAAGTGAAGCACATTTGGTAGAGAGATAGAGCTTCCCAAAAGACATTTCATCCGCCAGCTTGAACAGCCTGTCCTGGAGCCTGCCTATCGAATCCTCAAGACTTAGATAGAACACAGTGCCCTGATTTACATGGTGACCAAGAAAGTCCTTTCCCTGTGCCACGCAAAGAGCCAGATGAAGCATCATCCAGCTCTTGCCGGCTTTTTCATCGCCGGCTATTATACTGACCCCGCTTGGGATCAGATCATCCACAAGAAACTGTGGCTTGTTCACAGGAGTCATTAGAAGCTCCTGCGCATCTATAAACATTAAATTATCGATCATTAATAACCTCTTTCTTTTTTGTTCAATCAAAAAAGCTCCCGGTAAAGGGAGCTCCAGTGTAATAACATATTCAATTAAGGGTCAGAATCCGAAGTTCAGACCTGAGTAGTTCTCATACATTCTGCCGATCTTGTTTATCCGCTTGCTGACTGCACTGTGCGTTTTGAATCCGACCTTTTCAGCGATCTCCTTATAGGTATAGCCATCCTGACGCATCTGGAGTATCTGCTTATCTTTCTCATCAAGTTTGGACAGAAACTTTACCACATCAACGTTTTCAACGACCTCGTCTTCAAAAGAGCTGATGGGATCCTCGATCTCAAATTCATCATCATATGATTCTCTGTACCATTCCTGATATCCCTCAAACGATACCTGAGGGTGCTTGGTCCTCGTGTGATACCACTTGCGAATGAAGTCGATCTTCTGATTGCTGTTCCTGTCATCAAAGTCTTCGAAGCACCGATATTCCTTAGCAGTATCTATTATTGGCTGCAGATTATAACGCTCTACTGCACTTGACACTGCTGTTGACATGATATAGCTCACAACTTCAATTGGTGGATAGGGAATAAAGATGTTCGTATTCACACAGTATTCCCTGAAAGGAGGGATCAGGTCGAGTTCAAATATTTCGTTGATCCATATATGAATAGCCTGAGCGAGCCTCCAGGAAGGTTCATTGATCGAGAAGATCTCCTTAAATGGGATATCCGGACAAAGATACTTCCAGGCCATATACGCATAGCAATCCATTATGCATTGCATGAACAGGTCGCTCTCCACGATATCTATCGCAACAGGATCGCTAAACAGCACACAAAGAATACGCTCAATGCGGTTCAACTCAACACCGCACTTAGACAGTATCTCTTCAGGGATCAGATAGTAGAGCGGCAGCAGTTCAGCATGCTTCATCACTCTGATGCTGCCGTCTGCCATTCTGACCCCTACGGGAGAAATCCTGAGTTTCAGATTGTCCAGTTCATCTTTTGCTACAACTTGCTGCATATGTGGCTCCATAAATAACAGAACTATTGTTCAGGTTAATTTTAATGAAGCACATGTCCGAATTTTGACCCTTACAAAACAAGTATGGCGCCTGCAGACGCCGCATCATCAGACCATTTTTATGATTCCTCCTTTCCATCTTCAGACATAAAAAAACTACAGCTGTAGCTGCAGTCACAATAATTACAATAATCTCGTTATTAACGAGAGGGCAGAGTCTATCGCTCAAGGTTACGATCCTTGCGTGAAAGCTTTCTTGCTGCGCGCTGCTTCTCGCGTTCGGCTATCTGTCTTTCTCTCTCTGCCTGGGCTCGTGCTTCCTTTTCACGGAACAATTCTCCAAGTTTGTTTACGAATGTTGTGACCAGCTCCGGGAAGTGTTCCAAAGCATCCAGGAATGGCTGAGTCTTCTCTATGAGTTCATCATACTTGTTCCGAAGTGATTCATACCGTGTGCAGTAACGCATGAACCCATCGCGGTAAAACTCCATTGACCTATACAATTCCCAGATCTTCGAGCGACTCGTCAGACCTTCCTTGGCCAGAGCCGTGAGGTCAGCATATTCCTGACTGGACATCACGACTTTGCCGGTGATGTTCTTCTTACCCATACCGTCTATCTCATCGATCTTCTGCTTTGCTTCGAGTGCCGGCACATAGTCAAGCTTCGCCTGTTCTATGCGGCCTTCTATATCGGCAAGTCTCTCACGGTCCTTCTTGATTTTGTACTGCAGAGTGTCTAGATGCACCGCATTACTGCCGAGCTCACCACGTTCAAACCCGGTGAACCCATGCCTGGTCATGTGCTCATACACTTCATCCTGCAGTATGCTGTAGGATTTCCTGTACTTTGGCTTGCCGTTGGCTCTAAGTATGACTTCACCATGCTCATCAATCTCCGGGATGTTGGATGCCCACTTCTTTGAGTGGCTCACCTGATGGATCACTTCCTTCACTGTTCCTCTCAGCTCAGGGTCCTTGCACCTCTTGCTCCATATGATCTCCTTGTCAACGACAGGGATAACCATGGCGTGCAGGTGATAGTGGTACACATCTTTACCGAACCTCTCGCTTGCCTCTGTATTCAGCTCATCAGCATGCATGACTGCCGAGACTATGTTGTCCGCTCCGAACTTCTTCTCTATGAAGTGATATGCTTCCTCATAGAACTTCTTCGCATACTCATAGCCTCCGTGATCTTCAAAGTATGTCGTGTTGACATCTATGATGATCTCATCGAGCAGAGTGGCATCCTCGCGAAGCCCTCTGGTGGATATCACTCCCTCGGCCTCGAGCCTCCTGAATATCTCAGTGTAGGTCTCGTCACCCGGATCCCTGAAGTGGATGTTGTACCTGCTCATCTCGGTGATAACGTTCTCATTGCCGTAGCTCTGGTTCCTGCGCTCGTTGTGCCTGTAGATTTTATCCAGTCCTGAGGCCTTATACTGCACAACTCTCGCGCAGGACATGTCCGGCTTCCTTGCAGCCATACGCATTCCTCCTTTCTGTAACTGCGGGGCGAAGCCGGTTACACAACATTCCTGCTGAATGTGTGTAACCCACTATGACACTTTCAGCTTCGCTGCAAAGATGTCGTGGGCAAGGCTTTCC
>CACZGY010000061.1 GCA_902780815.1 uncultured Eubacteriales bacterium | reverse complement strand
GAAAAAGAGATCAAGTACGATGTTGATCTTGAGAACAACATCGAATTTGAGGTCGAGACTGAACCGGCTCCACAGCCGGAGCCGCAGCCTTACGAGGAGACCGTCACAGAGACTGTCACCGAAGAGGTCACCTATGGGTCTGATTATGGACGGGGTTATAACAGGGGTTATGGTTACGACCGCGGTTATGGCTATAACCGGAGAAGAACTGCCTACAGACGCTGCAACAAGCATATCTTCACATGGATATTCTCGTTTGTGCTGGGCATGTATGGCGTTGACAGATTTGCGCGCGGACAGATAGGGCTTGGACTGCTCAAGATGATGACATTCGGAGGCTTCGGCTTCTGGTACCTGGCTGATCTGATCGTAGCAATACTGGAGGCATACGTAGGACCTTACCGCGATCAGGAGGATCTGGAGTTTGACCAGTTCGGAAGATATACCTACTAGAAAGGGGACGGAGAAAATGCTTACACTTGAAAGAGCAAAGGAACTTAACGATGCAGTTGTGACTGAGGACCATCTCAGACTGCACGCGCTTAACGTAATGGCTGCCATGGGTGCAATGGCTGAGCACTTCGGCGAAGACAAGGAGCACTGGATGGCGGTCGGTTATCTGCACGACTATGACTATGAGCAGTATCCTGAAGAGCATCTGCTGCACACGGAACAGCCGCTGCTCGACGCAGGAGTAGATCCGGAAGATGTTCGTGCGATACTTTCGCACGGCTACGGTCTGATCAATGACGTGGAGCCTCTCACAAACATGGAGAAGTCTCTCTATACCGTCGATGAGCTGACAGGCATAATCCAGGCATATGCCATACTCAGAGGAGAAGGCATAATCGGCATGCAGCCTAAGGGCTTCATGAAGAGGTTCAAGGACAAGAGATTTGCCGCTAAATGCGACCGTGAACTGATAAAAGACGGCTGCGCCCGCCTCGGAATGGAGCTCCGTGATGTGGCAGAAATCTGCATCAGAGGCATGGAAGAGCATGCGGAAGAACTCGGACTTCTTGGGAAAGAAGCTGAATAGTTACGGGACGTGAGAATGGACAATAACAGGAAGGGAGCGCTTCTTGTGATCCTGGCAGGAACCTGCTGGGGCGTGATCAGCATCTTCATTAATTACCTTTCTGCAGCAGGTCTGGGCGAGATGCAGATCTCGTTTCTGCGTCAGTTTTTTGCCGTTATAGTATTTGCTCTGATCATACTGATCCGCGACCGTTCCGGATTCAGGATCCCGCTGAAAGATCTATGGCTTATAATGCTGGTCGGTTTTATCAACGGCGTGCTGTTCAACTTCCTGTATTTCTACACAATAGTTCACAGCCGGGCATCCATAGCTGTCGTGCTTCTGTACACATCACCGGTGTTTGTCATAATACTTGCGAGAATATTCTTCAGGGAGAAGATAACGAAGTATAAAGCCATTGCGCTGGTGCTGACAGTCGTGGGATGTCTGTTCGTTACCGGAGTAATAGGAGAGGGATATATGCCTCCGCCGGCTGCGATCCTGACCGGAGTGCTGACAGGACTGGCATATGCACTTAACAATATTCTGACCAGTGCGGCTGTGAAGAAAAATGATCCGCTGACTGTAACGCTGTACACTCTGCTGTTCAGTTTTCTGTTCCTGATACCGTTCAGCGGATGGAGCAGTCTGACCGCATTGTGCAGGGCAAACCCGATGATCCTGGCAGTTGCCTTCATTATGTGTCTGGTGACAGCAGTGCTTGCTCAGTATTTCTTCTCGGTAGGTCTGAAACTGATAGAGAGCGGAAAAGCAGCCATTTACGGAGCAACTGAGCCGATAGTGGGTTCATTGATCGGCATTCTGATATTTCATGAAGAATCGAATGCGATGAAGATAGCCGGGATAATAATGGTGATCGCAGCGATACTGCTGATCGGAAAAAGCGATTCGGAGCAAGGGGGAGAGAACTAGATGAAATATCTCAACATACTTCTGATATTCATACCGGTGACCATATATGGAGCTATAGCGGGCTTCTCAGACCCGCTGCTCTTCGTGTTCAGTTCGCTCGCGATAATCCCGCTGGCCGGAGTGATGGGAAAGGCTACTGATGACATCGCCTGCTTCGCCGGGCAGAAAATCGGAGGTCTCCTGAATGCCACATTCGGGAACGCTACCGAGCTGATAATAGCCTTCGTCGCAATGAAGGAGGGACTGTTTGATGTCGTGAAGGCGTCGCTGGCAGGCTCCGTGATCGGAAACATCCTTCTGGTACTCGGAATGTCGATGCTTGCGGGCGGTATCAAGCATAAGATACAGAAATTCAATATCCATTCAATCAATATCACCTCGAGCATGCTCCTGTTCTCGGTGCTGGGACTTGGCATACCGGCGATTTTCACACACGCATTGCCTGAATCCAGCCTCACAACGGAGTATGAGGGCTTCAGCGTCGTGGTCGCACTGCTGATGCTGCTGATATATGTAATGCAGTTCGTGTTCACGTTTGTGACCCACCGTACTCTATATGAAGAGTCCATGCCTGATGAAGAAGAACATAAAGCGGCAAGTCTGCCGCGCGCGATCATGCTTCTGCTGGCATCGACTGTCTGCATTGCGGTGATCTCAGAGATCTTTGTGGGAACTGTAGAGCCTATGGCGGAAAGCGCCGGCCTCCACAAGACTTTTGTCGGCATCATACTTGTGCCGATAATCGGCAATGCTGCGGAGCACTCATCTGCTATAATCATGGCTATGAAAGACAAGATGAATGCCGCGATCGAGATCGCGCTTGGATCGAGTCTTCAGATCATACTTTTCGTTATACCTGTGCTGACTCTGCTCAGCCTGTTCTTTACACCGATGAGTATAGTCTTCACACCGTTTGAACTGGTCGCAGTTACCGGCTCCGTGCTGATCGCGAACCGTGTTGCATCGGACGGAGAATCTAACTGGCTGGAAGGACTTCAGCTGGTGACCGTATATCTAATGATAGGCGCGGCTTTCTTCTTTGTATAAGGTGACGATATGAGCAGATACGACATAGTCTTTATTGGAACAGCCATACTGGATTCGGTGATCAAGGGATTTGACCCGGAGCCTGTTTCGGTGGCAGGATTCAGGGCAGAAAGCGGGTCCATAAATGCCGGAGGCGAAGGTGTCAACGGATCGATAGCTTCAGCCAAGCTTGGCATGAAGAGCGCGCTGCTTTGCTTCCTTGGAAATGATCAGGCAGGTGACCTTATTAAAGCCGAGCTGGAAAAGAATGGTGTTGACACATCCTGCATTGTGCGGACTTCAGAAAACCCTACTCCGGTAACTACGATATTCGTTGCAGAAGACGGAAACCGCAAATCCATAACCAACAATGCCCATAGTTACAACTTCCACCCGGAACAGTATCCGGACAGGTTTACCGATACAAAAGCGGTCGTTATAGGTTCGCTGTTCAGAGCGCCTTTCAACGATCCTGATGTTGTAAGGGCTGTTGTAACGGAAGCCCATTCAAAGGGCATACCTGTATTTGCGGATACGAAGATCCCGAACTTCAGAAAACTCACTCTCGATGATCTTGCGGATTCACTTCCTATGATCGATTACATAACTCCGAACGAGGATGAAGCAAAGTTCTTCACCGGAGAGACTGAACCTGCCAGGATGGCTGAGGCCTTTCTGTCAAAAGGCGTTAAGAACGTGATCATAAAACTCGGCGCAAAAGGCTGCCTGTTCAGGAACAGCAGTAAAACGATATTCCTGCCTGCCCATACGATCAAGGTTGTCGACGCGACCGGCGCGGGAGACAATTTCATGGCAGGCTTCGTGTCGGAAATCATACGGGGCAGTGATGTGCGGGACGCGCTGATCTTCGCAAACGCGTGCGGAGCCATCTGCACTACGGCTGTAGGGACAGGCACCGCACTGAACGACAGGGAGCAGGTGCTGAGAATGCTCAAAGCAAAATACTAACAGGGACGAACAGAGAAAATGCTTATAAAACAGGACTTCTATTTCAACTCATTAGGTGCTGACAGACCATTACACATACGTATCCCGGACCACGGCGAACCGCCGTTTCCGGTGTTTTACTTTTTTGACGGACATAATCTTTTCAGAGATGAGGACGCCACATTCGGCAAATCCTGGGGGCTCGATGAATACTGCAGCAAGTGGGACAAGCAGATGATAATCGTCGGCGTCGAGTGCGCGCATGGACATAACGAGAGAATGTCGGAATACCTGCCGTATGGAGTCAATTATGGATGGCTGAAAGGCATAGAGCCTCTGGGCGAAGCAACGATGCAGGGCATAATATACGAGCTGAAACCGTACATTGACGCGACATTTCCGACCATACCTTTCAGGGAATGCACAGCCATCGGCGGCTCGAGCATGGGTGGCCTGATGTCTGCATATGCGGTGGTAAAATACAACAACTACATATCCAAAGCAGCCTGCGTCTCGCCATCGATAGGAAGCGTGAGCGGCAAGTTCTGGCATGACATGAACAACACATACATGAGCCCGGACACACGCGTCTACCTCTCGTGGGGTACACAGGAAGGATACGGCAAAATAAAAGATCCGGATGTCGAAGACACATCAAGCTGGATATATAAGACATGCCGCGGTACTGCCAATAAGGTGATAGCCGCAGGCGGGGCTGCAAAGCTGTACTGCCAGATAGGCGGCAGGCACTGTGAAGCGGACTGGGAGAAACAGTTAGGGATATTCATGCCGTTCCTGTGGCAGGAATGATTATAGGGGGACTACGAGATGGATCTTAGAAATCTGCGGTATTTCGTTGTAGTAGCTGAAGAGCTGAACATAACAAGAGCGGCAGAAAAACTTCATATGAGCCAGCCGCCTCTCAGCGCGCAGATCAAAAGTCTGGAAGAAGAGCTTGATACGGAACTGTTCATAAGGGGAAAGCGGCACCTCAAGCTTACTGAATCAGGCCAGCTGTTTTACAGACGGGCAAAAGAAATCCTCAGTCTTGCCGAAAAGACCCGTTCAGAGGTACATTCGATGGGAGAAGGCATGAGAGGAACCATTTCCATCGGCCTTGTTGAGGGTATGGCGCCGGATATAGCAGCGGAGTGGTTCGCCGGTTTTATCGGCAAATATCCGAACATACGCTTCAGGATACTCGACGGAAGCACCGATGACCTTCTCGAAAAGATGCGCACGGGCCTTATCAGTCTGGCTGTTATTACCTCGCCATGCGACCATTCTCTCCTTCACAGTTTCCACGTGGGAGAGGAACGGATCGCGGCTCTGATAAACAAAACCCATCCTCTCGCGATGAAAGAGGGTGATGAGATCGATATCAGGGAACTCGAGGGAGAGAACCTTATAGTCCCGAGCAGAAAGGCGCTGATCGATACCATATACAAGTGGTTTGAAAAGGCGGGAGCCGAACCGAAAATAGTATGTGAGATGGACAGCTACCTCGATGCGGCAGCGCTTGCGGGAAGAATGGTTGGAATAAGCATCTATCCCAGGACTGCGTATGTACCGAATGACTCCCTGATTTTCAAAGAGATATCCGGCGATGACAAGAAGATGGAGTATCTGTTTGTCTGGCGCAAAGGCCATCCGCTTCCGACGGTAGAGAAGACATTCATTGATTTTGTCAGGGAGATGGTCTCGAAGTAAATACCGCTGAAAAAGATAAAGATAAATAGAGGAGAGCTTCTTTTCAGAGGCTCTTTTTCATATGCAAAAAATATGGAAATACTAAAAATATATGTATTTCATTATTAAAACTGCAAGGTTTATTTTTGAAGCATATTTAAAAAACACAGGGCTGACAGAGTGAAAGGAGGATCAGTGAGATGAGCAGAGTACTGGATCGTTTCGGATCAATGGTATTCGATGACAAAGTAATGAGAGCGATGCTGTCTGAAGACGCATACCGCTCAATGCGAAATACTATCAACAGAGGAGATCCTCTGAATCAGGAGATAGCCAATGCTGTTGCCCAGGCTATGAAGGACTGGGCCGTCTCTAATGGTGCAACACACTTCACACACTGGTTCCAGCCGCTGACAGGGATAACTGCTGAAAAGCACGACAGCTTTATCCAGTCTTCACCTGACGGAAGGGTAATAATGGAGTTCTCAGGCAAGGAGCTTATTAAAGGCGAGCCTGATGCATCATCATTCCCGTCCGGCGGGCTCAGAGCCACCTTTGAGGCCAGGGGCTATACGGCCTGGGATCCTACATCGTATGCGTTCATCAGAGACCGCACTCTTTGTATCCCTACTGCATTCTGCTCATACAGCGGAGAAGCAATGGATGAAAAAACATCTCTTCTGAGATCGATGGATGCTTTAAATATCCAGGC
This sequence comes from uncultured Eubacteriales bacterium, assembly GCA_902780815.1. Taxonomy (GTDB): domain Bacteria; phylum Bacillota; class Clostridia; order Peptostreptococcales; family Anaerovoracaceae; genus Crickella. The sequence goes on along the minus strand of CACZGY010000061.1, from coordinate 2,526 downwards.
ATTGCGGGTTCTCCATCTCCTTGGCAATGATTCTGTCAAAAGGGTCCATGCAGTTGCAGGAGCAGAGCAGGAGTATTTCCTGGTACCACAGGACCTTTACGAAAAAAGACCTGACCTGAGATTTACCGGGAGGACACTGTTTGGAGTCATGCCTCCGAAGGGGCAGGAGCTCGATGACCACTATTTTGGTGTTATAAAGCCCGAGATAGCAAGGTTTATGGAGGAGCTCAATGAAGAGCTGTGGAAGCTCGGGGTGTTTGCAAAGACGGAGCACAACGAGGTCGCACCGTCACAGCACGAGCTCGCCTGCATATATACAAAGGTAAACGTCACCGTTGACCAGAACCAGCTGGTCATGGAGATGATCAAAAAGGTAGCGGAAAGGCACGGCTTTGCCGCCCTGCTCCATGAGAAACCATATGACGGGGTCAACGGCAGCGGCAAGCATAACAACTGGTCTCTGGCCACAGACAAGGGAGACAACCTGCTCGCGCCGGGAGATACCCCTCACGATAATGCCCAGTTCCTGCTGTTCCTGTGCGCGGTGATAAAGGCGGTAGATGATTATCAGGATCTTCTGAGGATATCTGTCGCGTCGGCCGGCAATGACCACAGACTGGGCGCAAGTGAAGCGCCTCCGGCGGTGATTTCGATATTCCTCGGAGATGAGCTTACGGCTGTCCTTGAATCGATCGAAAAAGACGTTCCTTATGAAGACAGCGGGGCGGTGCTGATGAAACTCGGCACTGAAGTGCTGCCGGGATTCAGGAGGGACAATACCGACAGAAACCGCACATCTCCTTTCGCGTTCACCGGAAACAAATTTGAATTCAGGATGCCGGGGTCAAACAGCAGCCTTGCATTTCCGAACGTGATCCTGAACAGCGCGGTAGCGGATGCTCTGGGATTCTACGCTGAAAGGCTTGAAGGTGCTGAGAACCTCAGTGAGACAGTTTACACGCTTATAAGGGAAACTGTCCGCGACCATAAGCGGATAATATTCAACGGAAACGGGTATGAAAAGGAGTGGATCGAAGAAGCAGGAAAAAGAGGTCTTTCGAATTACAGGACCACTCCGGACTGCGTGCCGCATCTGCTGGATGAGAAGAACGTAAAAATGCTGACAGAGCAGAGAGTGTTCAGCAGATCAGAGCTTGAATCCAGATGCGAGATAATCCTTGAAAACTACTGCAAGACCATCTGCATCGAGGCAAGAACGATGAGATCGATGGCGATCAAGAGGATAGCGCCGGCAGTCGAGGGATATACAGCTGAACTTTCTGCCAATATGAACGAGAAAAAGCGTGCGCTGCCGGATCTTGAATGCAGATTCGAAAAAGAGATGATATCTGATCTTTCCAAAAAGACCGACCTTATATACAGCGACGTTCAGGATATGATCGGTGTTCTGGACACGCTTAGCGGTGATGATTATTTCAGGGACGCTCAGGTCATTCGTGATGAGCTCCTTCCGGCCATGAAAAAACTGAGAGAGGACGGCGACGCCGCCGAGATGCTCACATCAAAGAAATACTGGCCGCTTCCGAATTACGGACTTCTGATGTTCGGTGAAAAGTAAGAACAGGGAGTTCATTTAGGGGAAGGGAGGAAGATATGTGTACGATTATGGCTTCGACGGGAAGCAGAATAACCCGTGAAGAGTTTGAAACTGCCTTTGCAAGGACCAAATACAGGGGTCCTGATGACACAAGAATAGAATCCACTGGGAAAGGTATCATGGGCTTCCACAGGCTTTCGATCATGGGCCTCACTCCGGAAGGCATGCAGCCCTTCGAACTGAACGGATGGAAGGTCATCTGCAACGGCGAGATATATGGATATGAAAAACTGAAAAGAGAACTGATCGAAAAGGGATACACATTCAGGTCGGGCTCCGACTGCGAAATAATCCTGCCGCTTTTCTTTGAATACGGTACGGAGATGTTCGGTATGCTGGACGCAGAGTTTGCATGCGTGCTGTATAACGGTGCGACCGGTGAATATATAGCAGCAAGGGATCCGATAGGGATCAGACCGCTTTACTACGGTTATGATTCCTGTGGAGATATAGTATTTGCCAGCGAGGCCAAGAGCCTTCTGGGTATCACAGGCAGGATAATGCCGTTTCCGCCCGGACATTACTGGGAAAAAGGGGAGTTTGTCAGCTATCACGATGTAACGGCGATCGATGGGTATCTTACTGATGATGCTGACACGGTTTTCAGAAATATCAGGGAAAAGCTCATAGAGGGTGTGAGAAAAAGACTGGTAGCTGATGCCCGGGTGGGATTCCTGCTGTCGGGAGGACTCGATTCATCGCTTGTGTGCGCTATAGCCGCAAGGGAGAGTGATGAGCCTATAAAGACTTTCTCCGTCGGCATGGACATAGATCCTATCGACCTGAAATATGCGAGAACAGTAGCAGATTATATAAAGAGCGATCACACCGAAGTGATAATGAGCCGGCAGGATGTTCTTGATGCCCTCGAGGAAGTAATATATCTGCTCGGAACATACGACATAACT
>CACZGY010000060.1:3715-22126 GCA_902780815.1 uncultured Eubacteriales bacterium | reverse complement strand
CCAACATAAGAAAGTCGATACAGTTCCTGCTTGCGACCAATATCAGTGAAGTACTGTCGATACTCATTGCTACAATACTGAACTTCACGATCCTCAAGCCGGCACACCTGCTCTGGATCAACCTGATTACTGACTCGCTTCCAGCGCTTGCTCTCGGAATGGAGGAAGGCGAAGGCGATGCCATGAAGCAGAAGCCGAGAAGCGCGCGCGAAGGAGTATTCGCGGGCGGCATGGACGTGGATATCATTTACCAGGGAGCGGTCACGACTCTGCTTGTGCTCACGGCATACTTCATCGGTGAATTTCTTGAGACCGGACAGTGGCACATCGTGGCGAGCAATGACGGCATAACGATGGCGTTCCTGACGATGTCCATGACTGAGATATTCCACTCGTTCAACATGAGGTCCCGCAGGCAGTCGCTGTTCAGGCTCTCGAAGCAGAACCTCTGGCTCTGGGGCTCGGCAGCAATGGCACTTCTGCTGACGACAGTAGTCATCGAGATACCTGCGCTTGCTGCACTCTTCGAATTTACAACGATCAGCATGAAAGAGTACGGTATCGCAATGGGCCTTGCAATACTCATCATACCTATCGTTGAGATCATAAAGGCATTCCAGCGCGCTTCCGCACGCAGAAAAGGCGAGGAGCTCCGCAGCTGACAAATCATTTATTTATGGAAGATAATAGTAAGAACGTTAACGAGAATTCAAACGGCGAAATGACGAAAAAGCGCGATTCGGACAAGCTGGGCATAGAGCCCATCCACCCGCTGCTTTTAAAGATGTCGGCACCTCTTGCGGTGTCGATGTTCGTCATGGCGCTTTATAATATCGTAGACTCAATCTACCTCGGACATTACAGCACTGACTCACTGACCGCGGTCTCGTACTGCTTCCCGTTCCAGAACCTCAATGTGGCTTTTGGTATCGGTACAGCGGTCGGCATGAGCGCACTGCTTTCGAGATATCTCGGTGCAAAGCAGTACGACAAAGCGGATAAGGTAGCGCATAACGGATTCATATTGGCAGCCATCAACTACACGTTCTTTTTCGTGGCAGGATGTTTTGCCGGACCTATCATGAGACTGATCACCTCGGCGAATACGGATCCGATGATAATAGCCGAGGGTACTGTATATCTCAGGATAACCCAATGGCTCTCGATTGCTCCGATGATACAGTCGATGTTCGAGAGACTGCTGCAGGGCACTGGCAAGACGAACTACATTTTCTACATGCAGATATCGAGCACCCTTTTCAACGCGGTGGTCGACCCTATCCTCATATTCGGATTCTTCGGACTTCCTGCTATGGGAGCAAAGGGCGCCGCACTGGCTACGGTTTTCGGACAGATACTCGGCTGCATACTCGGATTCACTTTCAACAGAAAATTCAACAAAGAGGTCGAGCTTTCCATACACAAGCTGCGTCCTCACTGGCAGACAATGAAGGATATCTACAGGATAGGTATCCCTTCGATAGTGCTGCAGTCTGTCGGAGCTGTCATGAACTTCAGCCTCAACAAGATACTTGCGTCATTCTCTGACCTGGCGGTCACGACTTTCGGAGTGTACTTCAAACTGCAGAGCTTCGTGTTCATGCCTCTCTTCGGTATGAACAACGCCTCGGTTCCTATCATAGCGTACAACTATGGCGCGGACAGAAGGGACAGACTCGAGAAGACCATGAGCATCGGTGCCAGATACGGCATCGGAGTGATGTCGGTCGGTACGCTCATATTCTGGCTCTTCCCGGAACAGCTTATGGCGCTGTTCAGTGCTCCGCCTGAGATGGTATCTATGGGAGTGGTAGCGCTGCATATCATCTCACTCAACTTCCCGTTTGCAGGATACGCGATCATGAGGGGCGCTGCGTTCCAGGCACTTGGAAAGAGTGTGTACAGCATGAACATCTCGCTGGTAAGGCAGCTGCTCATCATAATCCCTTGCGCTTATATCTTTGCAAAGATCGGAGGAGTCAACATGGTATGGTGGGCCTTCCCTTGCGCAGAAGTCGCCGGCTTTACAATGTCAGCGCTCTATACGAAACGTATAAGAAAGAATATAATAAGTAAAATGACGCCGCGGGATGCGGAGGGAAACCCGATAGAAGCATGATCGAAAAAGAACAGGCAAGAAAAGAAATACGTGCAAAAATCAACGCGACTACGGAAGAATACAGGAACAGTGCTTCGTCGTCGATCGCTTTGAATGTGCTTACAATGCCTGAAGTGCGCGACTGCAAAACTATACTTGCGTACTTTTCCGTGGGAAAGGAGCCGGCTACACTGGCGATCATCAGCAAACTGCTGGATGAAGGTAAGAGAGTCTGCCTGCCGCTTTGTGTAGATCTCGATGAAGAGGGGCACAGAACCGGTACCGTTGATGCCATGGAAGCAAGGGTGATAAAGAGCTTTGATGACCTGGTACCCGGAGCTTACGGGATCCCTGAGCCTTCTGCAGAGACTGAGATGATGCTTCCTGAGTATGTGGACCTAATCATTCTCCCGTGCCTTTCGTGCGACAGAAACTGCAACAGGATAGGCCACGGAGCGGGCTACTATGATAAATACCTCAGCAAGGTAAGACAGGACTGCTTTACTCTGGCCCTGTGCTTCAGCGAGGTGCTTGCTGATGAGATCCCGACAGAGCCACACGACAGACCGGTCGACGCGGTGGTTACAGAAAAACAGATATATCGATGGCGTCGCTGAACAAGGGGAAACAAGTACGATGCTATCTTAAGAAAATACAGATCAAAGGGGACAACAATGGCTGAAAAGAAGAAAAAAATAATGCTTACGGGCGACCGCCCTACAGGAAGACTGCATATAGGACACTACGTCGGATCACTCAGACAGAGACTCGAACTGCAGGATGATCCGAGCTACGATAAAATATTTGTAATGATCGCTGACGCTCAGGCGCTGACCGACAACTTCGACAACCCGAAGAAGGTCAGGGAGAGTGTGTTCCAGGTCGCACTTGACTATCTGTCGGTGGGCCTCGTTCCGGAAAAGACTCACATGTTCATCCAGTCTGAGATTCCTCAGCTCCACGAGCTGACGGTGTATTACATGAATCTCGTCACGGTCAGCAGAGTACAGAGAAACCCGACCGTCAAGTCCGAGCTCAAGATGAGAGGCTTTGAGGGAGAGAGCGTTCCTGTCGGATTCTTTACATATCCTATTAGCCAGGCCAGTGATATCACGGCTTTCAAGGCAACTATCGTTCCGGTAGGAGAGGATCAGGAGCCTATGCTCGAGCAGTGCAGGGAGATCGTAAGGTCGTTCAACCGCACATACAACTGCGATGTGCTTGTAGAGCCTGAGATCTATCTGCCTTCAAACGAGGCATGCCTCAGGCTTCCGGGAACCGATGGACAGGCCAAGATGTCGAAGTCGCTCGGAAACACCATCTACCTTTCTGATGATGAGGAGACTCTGCGCAAGAAAGTAATGTCGATGTTCACTGATCCGGGACACCTCAGGGTGAGCGATCCGGGCAAGGTTGAAGGCAACACGGTATTTACGTACCTCGATGCATTCGTGCAGCCGGATTCCTTCGAGAAGTTCCTGCCTGAGTATAAGGACCTTGATGAACTCAAGGCGCATTACAGAAGAGGCGGACTCGGCGATGTAAAGGTAAAGAAGTTCCTCTTCGCCGTGTTGAATGAGTTCCTGTCACCTATAAGGGAGAGAAGAGCTTACTTCGAAGCGCATCCTGAAGAAGTCATCGCTGCTTTGACTGAGGGTACAGAGGAGGCCAGGAGAACGGCCGAGCAGACACTCAGCGAAGTGAAGAAGGCTATGCAGATCGACTACTTCAATCAGTGGGCAGAAGAGTTCGGAAATTAAGATAATTACCGGTCCGGGGTCTGCGATCCCCGGGCTGTTTTATAATAATAAGGGTTAGCGGAAAAAAGAGGATTGGTTATGCGGGACTTTATTGATAGAGTAACGAGGCCATGCAGAAGGATATCGGACTTCTTCCTTCTGGCGGCTCTGTGTTCATTATTGCTGGTCATTGTGGGAGAGATCATATCGACGATTGTGTTCGATCTCCTGAATGTACAGGATAAGCTCATTGCATGGAGCGGAAGCGATAACGTGGGAATTTTCCTCAGCATGTATCTGAGCACTTTCGGAGTGTGGATCGCGTTCCTGCTTTTTACAGTCATCTTTAAAAGGAACAGACCGATGCTGAAGGCGCTCGCTCCGAACAAGAGCCTCAACAATATGAAGGGCATTTTCCTTGGCCTGCTGCTTGGATTCGGAACGAACGGACTATGCGTTCTTATATCGTTGCTGATGGGTGACATCAAGCTGTCCTACAACGGCTTCGACTGGAAACTGCTGATTGCGTTCCTTATATTCATATTCATTCAGTCCAGCTCGGAAGAGGTCACGGACAGGATCTATTTATACCAGAAACTCAGAAGGAGATACCGCAGCCCGCTGGCAGCCATACTGATCAACTCGATAGTATTCATGGCTATGCACATGAGCAATCCGGGATTCACGGCTGTAGCCGGGTCACAGATATTTCTTGCAGGCCTCATCTGGTCGCTGCTCGTGTACTACTATGACAGTGTCTGGGCCGCATTCTGGTTCCATACTGCATGGAACTACACTCAGAACATCATATTCGGACTGCCGAACAGCGGTATCGTTTCAGAGTACTCGATATTTAAACTCGAAGCAGCATCTGCAAGAAACGGCCTGTTCTACAATGTGGACTTCGGTGTTGAAGGAAGTATCGGATCATCGCTCATTCTGCTGGCGGTGATCATTGTGCTTGTTATCATTAACAGAGGCAAGCCTGAAAAGAAAGATTACTGGGCAGATGCAGAGAAACTGGCTGCCGGAGAGCGTGAGGCGGCAGATTCTGCAAAACACGCAAAATAGAATGAAAAATACTGAGAAAAGCGGCGGACCGTCGGTTGCGGCGAATCTTGACCGCCGGAAAAAATTCAAATATGTGTTAATAGCTGAGGGCACCCTGATAGGGTTTATCACAGGGGCCCTCATTTCCGTGTTCAGGCTGATGCTGACCGGAGCCGATAAGCTGAGGAACATGCTTACAGGGTATGTGCACGAAGGAGGAGTGCCAGCGGCGCTGCTCTGTGCAGCGATTCTCATAGTTATCGCTGTAATCGTATCCGGGCTGCTGGGAAGGGAGCCGGATATCGCCGGCTCGGGCATCCCGCAGGTGGAGGCTGAGCTCAGAGGACAGAAGGACATGAACTGGTGGCGTGTGATCGTCTGCAAGATAACGGGATGCGCACTGGCGATAGGAGGCGGACTGGCGCTTGGCCGGGAGGGGCCGAGCATTCAGCTCGGCTCGATGGTCGGCAAGGGAGTAGCCAGGGCCGGCCATCGCCTGCTCACCGAGGAGCGTCTTCTTATAACTTGCGGAGCGGGAGCAGGCCTCTCGGCCGCATTCGGTGCACCTCTGGCGGGAGCGATTTTCAGCCTCGAAGAGCTCCACAGAAACTTTTCTGCTGAAGTACTTCTGACCACCATGGCTGCCAGTGCTGCAGGCGATTTTGTAGTTGCGAATGTTCTCGGGCTGACACCTGTATTCGGCTTTGACATCGAACACGCTCTTCCTCTCAGATATTACTGGGCACTTATACTGCTCGGACTGGTATTGGGCGTATTCGGCGGTTTTTACAACAGGACGATAGCCTGGATGCAGGACAGATTCGACCATATCGGAAAAGCGTTTTCTTCATTTGTCTGCAAAATGCTCGGAAGAAGATACAGCATAATAAACGACGGACTGCATCCTACGATTCCGGGCGAGCGTTTTGAGAGAACAGGGCGTATGCTTGCAGCATTTGCTTTCGCATATATTCTTTTCTTTGCGTATCCTGATGCACTGGGCAGCGGAAGCGGGCTGGTAGGGAGGATAAGCCATGGAGAGTTCGCCCTTGGCGCTCTGGCTTTGCTGCTGGTAATCAAATTCGTTTTCTCGACGGCGAGTTTCGGATCGGGTTCACCGGGCGGCATATTCCTGCCGCTTCTTGTGCTCGGAGCTGTCACGGGCGGATTTTTCTCGAGACTGCTCGGACTGGCGGGAATGGACCAGAGCTACATAACAGCATTCGTTGTAACAGCGATGGCCGGTTACTTTGCAGCCATTGTTCGCGCTCCTGTAACGGGAGTAGTCCTCATTACGGAAATGACCGGAGACTTCACGACCCTATTGCCGCTCGTGCTTACATCGCTCATCGCATATCTGGTCGCCGAACTTCTGGGTACAAAACCAATCTACACACAGCTCCTCGAAAGGAGCCTCGGCAAGTCACCAGCCGGCAGGGCGTCAGAAGGACGCAGGGCATCACTGCGTGACAGAAAGACGGTCATAGACGCGGAAGTAGATGTAGGATCACACATGGACGGAAGAAGTGTTGCCGAATTCGGGCTCCCTCTTGGCACGCTGATAGTCTCCGTCGTCCGCGAAGGCATCGAGATAATACCTGACGGTCACACCATTCTGAGGGCAGGTGACGAGCTTGAGATCCTCACGAGAGAAAACGATCTTGCGGATGTTGAAAGCATTATTGACTCCGCCTGCCGCGTGGTAGAGAAAGTGCCTGAGGAGAACTGATAAAATTCACATATTCAACGAATAACGGGCTGCCTGCGGTGTTAAAATCTCTTTGTATGGTCAGTAAGTGATTTAACATCAGCGAACGCAGTTATGATCAGAAAAGTAATTGGGATCTATTACAGCCCGGTCGGGGGAACGGAGATAATGACCAAGACCCTGGCGCGGAAAATAGGAGCCATCCTCGATGATTGCAGCCCTTTGGATGTAAACGTCGAGTGTTATGATATGCTCAAAGATCAGAGCGGCATCACTTTTGATGATGAGACGATAGCGGTGATCGGAATGCCTGCATATGTGGGGAAGATTCCTCTGCCTGCTGCCGCTGCTATGCGCAGTTTCACAGGCAACGGAGCTCTTACTCTGGCGGCTGTATCGTATGGCGGGCGCAGGTACGGAAATGCGCTGTTTGAGCTCAAGAGACTGGCTGAAGACTGCGGCTTCAAAGCCATCGGTGCAGGAGCTTTCATGATCAGCTACATGGCCAGGAGAGGCAGTGCCAGAAGCGCAGCTCCGGCAATAGATATGGACTCTCTTTCGGATTTCTGCAATGCTGCATCCGAAAAGATCAAGCGGCTTGCCGGCTGTGAGATCGAAGAACTCAGAATAAAACCTATGCCTGTAGAGGTAAGCGGAAGGATGCCTGTACACAAAATAAGCAGGATCTCTCCGAGAGCAGCTGCAGCTGCACAGAGTGTGTTCAACAGGATAAGCGTTTTGAGGAGAAAATCGGAGTGGTTTCTGTAAATTGTATACAATAAAGGCTCTTTGATGCCTCAATTGCAAACTTTGAAATATACTAACTACAGAGGTGCTTTCGCAGGAAAAGCACCTCTTTTCTTTGCCCACATGCTGTAAATGCTGAAAAATCAAGCCGGACAAGAAAAAACAGATTGACTGGCCGATAGGAGCGGAATAAAATACATGTATACAAATTTGAATGAATGCAGCATACCAGTCTGCAGTGAAGAAAAAGGCCGGAGGCTAAGAGCATGAAGACGAGAAACGAGATAGAAATGGATGACAGCAATAAGAGAAGGACCAGACTCAACGAAAGGACAAACCTTCTTGAGATGGAAAACCATCACTATGAGGTACAGGATATTCCCGACCCAAATCTTTATCGCGAGTTCTTCGAATATACTGAGATACCTAAGGTAGGTTTCAATTTCAGAACCAGCCCGTTTGGAATGCCTGAGCAGGTATATATAACCGATTCCACTTTCCGCGACGGACAGCAGTCGAGAGAGCCTTACACCACCAAGCAGATCGTCGAGATCTTTAAGATGATGTCAAAACTTTCGGGTCCTAAAGGCATAATCAGACAGACCGAGTTTTTCACTTATTCGGACAGGGACAAGGAAGCAATAAGGGCTTGTCAGGATCTCGGTCTCGAGTTTCCGCAGATCACTACATGGATCAGAGCCAAAAAGGAAGACTTCAGAATAGTTAAGGAAATGGGAGTCAAGGAAACGGGCATTCTGACCAGCTGCTCTGACTACCATATATTCTACAAGCTCGGCATGTCGCGCAAGCAGGCGATAGATCACTATCTGTCGATCATCTATGAAGCTTTCGAGGCAGGAATCACTCCGCGCTGCCATCTCGAGGATGTAACAAGGGCAGACTTCTACGGCTTCGTAGTTCCTTTCGTAAGCGCTATTCAGGATATGGCTGCAGAGGAGGGTATGACTGCAAAGATCAGAGTATGTGACACGATGGGCTTCGGAGTGCCGTATCCGGGAGTTGCTCTCCCAAGGTCGGTGCCGGGTATCATTTACGGCCTTCATGAGTACGCCAGAGTGCCGAGTGCGTGGCTCGAATGGCATGGTCACAATGACTTCTATAAGGCTGTAGTCAATGCAGCGACAGCATGGCTTTACGGCTGCGGCGCAGTAAACTGCACTCTCTTCGGCATCGGCGAGAGAACCGGCAATATCCCTCTTGAAGCAATGGTGTTTGAATATGCACAGCTGAAGGGCACACTCGACGGAATGGATACGACGGTCATCACCGATCTCGCCAGGTATTACGAGCAGAACATAGGATACCAGCTTCCTCCTCAGACACCGTTTGCAGGAGCCAACTTCAATGTTACGAGGGCCGGCATTCACGCAGATGGTCTCCTTAAAAATGAAGAGATATACAACATTTTCGACACTCAGAGCTCCGGAGCCGCAGGAATCGCTCACTGGCTCAATGCCAGCTTTGGTCTCAAGGGCGATAAGCAGGTCGACAAGCACAGCGCAGTCGTCATCTTCATCAAGGACTGGGTAGATGCCGAGTATGCTTCAGGACGTGTGGCCGAAATAGGAGCCGCTGAGATTTACAACAAAGTTAACGAATTCATGACAATGCAGCAATAATTATCACGGAGACCGGTCCATAAAGTGAACTGACCCCCAAAAGTTAGACTAAGAATCTAGCTTGAGGAGGTCAGTTTTGTTATGGCAAAGTATAGTTTTGAGTTTAAGCAGATGGTAGTCAATGAATATCTAAACGGCAAAGGAAGCTATGAGACTCTTGCAAGGAAGCATGGGATTTCATCGAATACCAGAATCAAGGAGTGGGTAGCAAACTTTGAACGATTTGGCGCAGTAAGCCTTATGAGAAGCCGTCAGAAGAAAGTCTATACTTTCGAATTCAAACTTCATGTAGTAGAGTTGTATTTAACAAGTGAACTCTCATTCAAGGAACTTGCACTTCAGGTAGGAATGACTGATCCTGCTACAATCACCAGGTGGGTGCAGGATTACAGAGCTGCAGGGCCTGAAGCATTGAAGCCCAAAAAGAAAGGCCGAAAACGAACGATGGATAAAGAGAAGATCATCCGTGAGATCGAAAATGGTGACTCTCAAGAGCAGAAGGAACTCCTTAAGCAATTGCAGGAGGAGAATCTTAGATTGCGGATCGAGAATGCGTTTTTAAAAGAAGCGAGGAGGCTGCGTTTAGAGGAGGAAGCTCTTCTGAGAAAACAGCGAGAATCGTCCACAGCCTCCGAGGAGAATTCAAATTAAAAGACATTCTCGCGGTAATAGGTCTTCCCAAAGCCACATATATGTACTGGCAGAAGCGATTTGATCGCGAAGATCCGGATGCCGATCTGCTACGAAAGATCCAGGATATTCGAGAGGAACATAAAGATTATGGCTATCGTCGGATCCACGGAGAACTTCGGAGGCAAGGATTCAAGATCAATAAGAAGCGAGTTCATCGCATAGTTCAAAAGTATGGCATGCAGGTCACATCCTACACCAGGAAGAGCCGAAGATTCAGCACATACAAGGGCGTCGTTGGAAGGATCGCTCCTAACAGAGTGAACAGAAGGTTCAAAACCAACGTCCCTCATCAAAAGATCACTACAGATACTACTGAGTTCAAATACTATGAGCCGGATGACAAAGGCAGAGTATCCATCAAGAAACTCTATCTTGATCCATTTATGGATATGTGGAATCTGGAAATTCTGAGTTATGGGATTTCGGATCGTCCCTCTGCGCAAAGCATTATGAAAGCTCTGAACGAAGCGATTGATGCAACCAATGATTGCAGTTTTAGGCGCACATTCCACTCAGACCGTGGCTGGGCTTACCAGATGGGCATTTACCGTCAAACGTTGAATAAACACCGAATCTTTCAAAGCATGTCTCGCAAAGGCAATTGCTATGACAACTCTCCAATGGAGAACTTCTTCGGGATCATGAAGCAGGAGATGTATTACGGTCAGGTATACAGCAGCTTCGATGAACTCAAGAATGCAATAGATAAATACATATGTTATTACAACCAGAAGCGTAGCAAAGCTCGGTTACCGAAGTCCCATTGAATACCGAGAAGAGATGTTAGCTGCATAGAAAAACTCCAGCGATTTCTCGCTGGAGCAAAAGTCTAACTTTTGGGGGTCACCTCAAAGGACCGGCCTTTTTTAAGTTTATTTAAGTAAAGTGTTCTAACATGTGCTTGTAAGCAATAATCTGAGGGAGGCCAATTGATGAAAAAGCACATAATGAAAAAGACAATAGCATGCATTATTGCATCCACAATGATATACGGCCTGTGCGCGTGCAGCGGACAGACTGCTGACAGCACTTCAGCGGCTGAATATCAGGTGAGCGGTGAAGAGGCTGAGTACTCCAATATAGGAGTGACCAAGACCGGTGATGCTGACGGAGATGAAGCAGATTTCTATGGGGAAAACTCTGCGGTATTCGCGACTGAAAAGGGTACGCTTACCATAACGGATTCGCTCATAGAGACCAACGGCAAACATGCAAACGCGGTATTCTCATACGGGGAAGGAACGACCGTTAATATTTCCGATTCGGTGATAGAGACTAAGGGCAACTGCTCAGGCGGTCTGATGACAACGGGAGGCGGCACCATGAATGCTGAGAATCTGACGATCAATACATCAGGAAACTCGTCGGCAGCAATCAGGTCTGACCGCGGAGGCGGAACAGTGAACGTAACAAAAGGTTATTACAGGACCACGGGCACCGGTTCCCCGGTCGTTTACTCAACGGCAGATATTACGGTAAGCGATGCCTATATGGAATCGACCGCTTCACAGGGTATCGTTGTAGAAGGCAAGAACTCGGTCACCCTGAATAACGACACACTGATAGCAGATAACAATACCAAAAACAGCGACAAGTCCGAATACTATCAGGCCGTCATGATCTACCAGTCGATGTCAGGCGATGCAGCAGAGGGAACTTCATCGTTCACGGCAAACGGAGGGAGTATCACTAATAAAAACGGAGATATATTCTTTGTGAACAACACAGCTACAGAGATCAGCCTGAGCGGGACCGAGATCACTAACGAGGATGAGGAAGGAGTCTTTCTTAGAGCAGAAGCAGCCGGATGGGGCAATGAAGGCTCCAACGGCGGCAACTCAAAGATTCATCGGCATTCACAGGTGCCATCAACAGCAGCGGACAAAGCGGCGATGTATATGTTGAAATAGAAGACGGAAGCACATGGACACTGACAGCCGACTCCTATATCTCAGGACTTACTGTGGGCGAAGGCTCTGCAATTGACCTGAACGGTCACAAGCTCTATGTAGATGGAAAGGAATATACTTCCGGATCCTCATCGACAGGTGAAGCATCTGAAATCAGCACCGCTGGTGGATCCGGAAATGGCGGACCGGGAGGAAACCCGCCAGACGGTGAACCACCGGAAAAACCGGACAGTAATAACTGATTAAGCGAAGAACAAGGGAGTCAGATTCGGTGAACCACCGGAAAAACCGGACAGTAATAACTGATTAAGCGAAGAACAAGGGAGTCAGATTTCTGATTCCCTTTAGTTTTTCTAAGCTGTTTTCAGATATTTTGAACATTATGAAAAATATTTTTATTTTTTTGTAAAATATATTTGACAAATTGCTATTAAAGATGTAATATGACCTCGCAAGGGAATAAAAAAGGAAATGAAATCCGCCCGGGAGGAGGTAACGAAATGAGTACAAGTTATGCAGCCGGTCTGGCATTCGGCATTGTGACCGCTCTGATAATATTCGCCCTTATATGGAAGTTCAGCAAGAAGTCGATGAAAGGTACTTTCGATGAAAGACAGGAGCTCGTCAGGGGCAGAGGGTACAAATACGCCTGCTTCACCATGCTGGGACTCCTTACACTTGATCTTCTGATCGAAAGCTTCGGCGCATTCGAAACGCTGCCGGTCACGCGCACTCTTGCGATATTCTTCATAATACTGGCCGGAGTAATGGTATACGCGCTTTACTGCATAAAGAACGATTCGTACTTCGGAGTCGGTACCGACACCAGAACGTACCGCGCAGTAATGTGGGTAGTAATTGTCTGCAACGCGATCTCGGGTTTTTCGGGGCTGAAGGACGGAGCCCTGGTTGACGGAAAGCTTTCATTCGGTCCGTGTGCGTCGCTCATGTTCTGCCTGGCGTTTGTGATAATCATGATCTCACTAAGTATAAAGCAGCGTAAAATGGCTGATGAAGAAGCTGCAGAAGATGATATGTGATAAAATCTGAGGCGGAGCGAAGGAGCATCTTATGAAAAACCTTAAAATGAAATCAGCGCGTGTCGCCATGGATCTTTCACAGCAGCAGCTGGCCGATCTCATAGGGGTATCCAGGCAGACCATAAGCGCTATCGAAAAGGGCGACTACAACCCCACGATAAATCTCTGCATAGCTATATGCCGGGAGCTCGGAAAAACTCTGGACGAGCTCTTCTGGGAAGAGTAGAGGAAAAGCTTTAATGGTAGATATAGACAGATTCTATGAAATGCTTAATGAAGTATGCGAGGAGCTTCCTGATGATTTCTTCAGGGAGCTCCATTATGGCGTCCAGCTGTCCGAGGAGTATAAGCCGTCTCCATATGCCGAAAATGATGACATGATAATAATGGGTGAGTACACAAGGTCAAGACAGGGCAACAAGATCACAATATATTACGGGTCGTTTGTGCGTACCTGCAGCTGGATGTCAGAAGAGCAGCTTAAGGATAAGCTCAGGGAGATCGTAAGGCACGAGTTCAGACATCATATGGAGAACCTTGCGGGGATGTACGGAGCGGACTCGCTTGAGCATGAGGACAGGGAAGAGATCAGGGATATGCTACAGTCAAGGATGAAGGCAAAAGGTGGGGATAAAGACTAGCGAAATGTTTTTCTTTGTATTATCATCGTTAACATTTTAACAACAATTGAACTTCACTACTACTTTGTGATATTTTTCACATCGGTTTTTCCTTTTCGAAGGGGGGTAATCTGAAGCTGAAAATCAGACCTTCGGAAATCAAAAACATGGGGCAGAGAACATGATGTATTTTGATACTATCACGTTCTCTTTTCTTTTGCCCTCACGTATTTCTACATCAAGATAAGGAGAGATAATGGATACCTTAATCAGCATCAATTCAGCAATCAACAATTTTGTCTGGGGCATTCCTGCCATGGTCTGCATTCTTGGCATCGGCCTCTATCTGAGCTTCCGCACGGGATTCATCCAGATAAGGAAGTTCGGGCTTGCAATGAAGGAGACCTTCGGAAAGATCTTCACAAAGGGCGAGAAGAAAGAGGGAGCGATAACTCCTTTCCAGGCGCTTTGCACCGCTCTTGCCGCAACTGTCGGAACAGGCAACATAGCCGGAGTAGCAGGAGCTCTCGCCATCGGCGGTCCGGGAGCAGTTTTCTGGATGTGGATCTCAGCCATTCTCGGTATGTGCACCAAGTTCTCTGAAGTAACACTTGCCGTTCACTTCAGGGAAATCGATGATACAGGCACATACGTCGGAGGACCGATGTATTACATTAAGAACGGTCTCGGCAAAAACTGGAAATGGCTCGGAGCTGTCTTCTCGATATTCGGAATTCTTGCTGTATTCGGGACAGGGAACGCAACACAGGTTAATACGATCACGACTTCGATCGATACCGCTCTTATCTCATACAACATAATGGGAGCATCGGGCATCAAGCTTCTCAACCTCATCCTCGGTATCGTGCTTGCGGTACTCATCGCATTCATCCTGATCGGCGGAGTGCAGAGGATCGGCGCGGTAACAGAGAAGCTCGTTCCGTTCATGGCGGTTTTCTATATTCTTCTCGGCCTCGGCGTAATCATTATCAATTACAGATATGTCCCGGGAGCTTTCGCTTCCATATTCGAGGGAGCTTTCAGTCCTAAGGGCGTCACCGGCGGCGTAGTCGGAAGCATGTTTCTCAGCGTACAAAAGGGTATTGCAAGAGGTATCTTCTCAAACGAGGCAGGCCTCGGAACAGGTTCAATGGCGCATGCCAGTGCAGATGTAAATCACCCGGTAAGGCAGGGATTCTTCGGCATCTTCGAAGTTTTCGTTGACACGATAGTTATCTGCACGATGACAGCGCTGATTATCATTTGCGGACGCGCATCGATCCAGTACGGTCAGCCTGCGGGAGCTGAGCTCACCATCCAGGGATTTACAAATACATACGGAAGCTGGGTGTCGATCTTCACTGCTGTGGCAATGTGCTGCTTCGCGTTCTCTACGATCCTCGGCTGGGGACTTTACGGAACACGCTGCTCTGAGTTCATATTCGGAAGCAAGGCAGCGAAGCCTTTCCTGATCATCTATGCACTGGTAGCGATCCTCGGAGCCACGATGGATCTCGGAGTCATATGGGAAGTCGCTGAGACCTTCAACGGACTCATGGCGATCCCGAACCTGATCGGTGTATTCCTGCTTTCGGGAACAGTCGTAAAACTTGTTAAAAACTATTTCAGCGGCGATGAGTACATCCCTTATCACGAGCAGGCAAAAATGCTCAGGGGAGATAAATAGATAATTTTAATTTTGAGCGGATATTGGCATATCCGCTCTTATTTTACGCACCTTATGTGTTAGAATTTAAGCATGCTGCAGAACTTTATTATTTGCGTAAATGCCGTCATACCGTCGGCCATATATCTCATCATCGGTATCATACTGAAGGTGACGGGAGTGATGAAAGATGAAGACGTAAAGAAATTCACCCATGTGGTTTTCTTAACGCTTTATCCTTTTATCATGTTCGACAATCTGTACGGCAAAAATATCGCAGATAATATGGACGTAAGACTCGGCCTGTACGCGGCCATATTCACTGCTCTGCAGTTTGCTGCCTCTTGGATCTTCGTCTGCATGATCGAGAAGGACAATTATCACAGAGGAGCGATGATACAGTCTCTGTACAGGAGCAATTACGTACTCATGGGTTTCCCGATCGCAGTCAACCTTTTCGGAAAAGGCAATATAACAGCGGTCGCGATCATAATGATGCTCGTGGTGCCGTTCTATAACGTGACGGCAGTCATCCTGTTTGAGACATTCAGAGGCGGAAAAGTCAATTTCGGACAGATGCTTAAGCGCATTCTGACAAACCCAATAATCGACGGCGGTATTGCAGCGTTCATAGTGATGATGCTCGGAATCAATCTTCCGGCGCCGATAGTGAATACTATCGGTACGCTTTCAGATGCCACCGCGCCTATCGCGATGATATTGCTGGGAGCAGCGCTGAACTTAAAGGGATTCAGCAGCGACAGGTGGCGTATTGCTGTATGCACCATCGGAAAGCTGGTAGTTTTCCCGGCATTCGGAATCGCCGGCGCAGCTTTTCTGGGCATAAGGAATGTACAGCTTATAGCCGTGACTCTTATGGTAGCGGCACCTGACGCACTCGCTTCGTATGCGATGGCCAGTTCGATGGGCGGCAACGGAAAGCTTGCGGGAGAGCTCGTAGTGATCACTACCATAGCATCCTGCTTTACCATTCCGGTGTTCTTATTCATACTTAAAACCAATGGCTTGTTCTAAAAAACCGACGCAGAAAGACGAGCCGGCACCAGTGAGGATATACTTATGCATGACAGACTAAAGATCAAGAAACAGCTTCTCGAGCACGAGAAAATCAGCTATGCGAGCGATGTGATAGAACTTCCTGAAGGCGGCATCGACTGCAGCGAGGGGTGCAATCCTTACGGCTTTCCGCCTGAATGTGCCGATGTTGTAAAGAACTTCGACACTTCCAGGCTTGGTCCCTATCCGCACAGTCAGGCTCTGTATGATGCCATAATAAAGTACTGGAAGAGTCAGTGCTTCGTTGAACGTGAGAATATTCTTATCACCGACGGCAGCATAAACGCTCTTTATGTTATCAACAACATTTTTGACACTCACAATGCAATGGTGCTGGGGATCTCGCCTCAGTTTACCGACTATTACATGCACGCTGAGATGCTGGGTATAGAGTATGCTCCGTATCAGCTCAAGAGAGTGCACAACTACAAATTTGACTCATATGAATTCATGTCGATGCACTACATCGCGAAAACATATGTCAGTGCTTCCGAGAAGGAAAAGCTCTATAACTTCATTTATATCGACAACCCGAACAACCCGACAGGGCAGGCTATCGATATAGCGGATATAGAGAAAATAGTCTCGAAGGCTCTCAAAAATGACATTACCGTGATCATCGATGAAGCTTATGGAGAGTTCATGCCTAAGAGGAATTCTGCCGTGAGGCTCTGTGAGAAGTATCCTAACCTGGTAGTAGTGCGCACCTTGTCGAAAGGCTTCGGCCTGGCGGGCATGAGAGTCGGATACATAATCGCCTGCAAGGAGCTCATCCACTGCATGAACAAGATGGTGAATCCGTACATGGTGGGAGAACTTTCGCGCGAGGTAGCCGCGGAAGCCCTGAAGCATCACGAGTTTATTGCCAGAAGCAAAAAAGCGTTCGCAGGCATGAAGAAGGAGATCCGCAGGGAGCTGGGGTGCAGCAGGCATAATCCTGAAGGCGCTTCGGGAAGACTGCATATGGCGGAGACTCTCGATACAAACTCGCTTCTTCTGCTCTATCATGACGATAAAAACATCAACCTTAAGGATGAATTCTTCAAAAGAGGGGTGCTGGTCGTCGACGGCTATGACTTCAAGGGACTGGATTCG
This sequence comes from uncultured Eubacteriales bacterium, assembly GCA_902780815.1. Lineage (GTDB taxonomy): Bacteria > Bacillota > Clostridia > Peptostreptococcales > Anaerovoracaceae > Crickella. The sequence goes on along the minus strand of CACZGY010000060.1, from coordinate 5,043 downwards.
TCAGCTGCGCGCGTAAGACTGCCGAAAAAGAGAGAGTTCCCGAAGCTCCTCAGGGCGATAAAAGAGATCAATCAGCTGTAACTGTCAATTGTAAGGGGATGAATTGAGTACGGAACTGCTTATAACCAGCATATTGCTCGGGGTAGGGCTTGCGATGGACGCTTTCAGCGTGTCTGTTGCCAACGGCCTGTCTGACAGCGGAATGAAGGCGGGAAGAATGTTCTCAATAGCGGGAACGTTTGCCGGTTTTCAGTTCATGATGCCTATGATAGGATGGCTTCTTGTTACAGAGGCTGCCAGAGTCTTCAAGTGGTTCAGCCCTTTGATTCCGTGGATAGCACTGGTGCTTCTTCTTATAATAGGAGGCGGCCTGCTGAAGGACGGTATAGAAGAGATGCGCGAGAGCAAAGACGGCGGTATGGAAGCTGATAAACCGTCAGACGCTGTCAGGCTGACCTTCTGGGCTCTGATGATGCAGGGTGTCGCAACCTCGATAGATGCGCTCTCTGTAGGATTTACAACGTCGGCATATAACACAATGCAGGCTCTGATATCATCGCTGATAATCGGAGTAGTCACATTGTTCATCTGCCTGGCAGGACTCAGGATAGGGCGCAGGCTCGGAGAACTGCTGGCAGGGCGGGCGTCGATCCTCGGAGGGCTCATTCTGATAGGCATAGGCCTTGAAATATGGGTAAAAGGCGTGTTTTTCTAGCTTTCTACAACTATCATTCTCATAAACATCACGCATTCAACATAATCATGGAATATTATATGGGTGTACAGAGAGAAACTCTGAAAGAAACCTCCATATAACATTTTCCATATAATACCTAAGACAATATGACAGGAGCGGTGGAATGGGCCATCGCTCCCGTTATTTTTTTGAAATGAAGAATGATGGACGCGAGGAAATACAAGGGCTCGATTGACTTTAACGATTTAGCGTGGTAAAGTGATAAAGCAAATTGAGAACTTTTAATTTTGGAGAAACAGATGCGATATGATGAGAGTGTGCTGACACGTACGGAGCGAAGGATATTCGCCCTGAGGACGCTGTACAGCAGAGCGGGATACCGTTCATACAGAATGAGAAAATTCGAGGATTACGATCTTTACAGCAGGAACAAAGACTTTCTGCTGTCGGACAGGGTCATCACTTTTACGGATACAAACGGCAAGTTAAAGGCTCTGAAACCGGATGTAACACTGTCGATCGTAAAGAACATTGAAGATAAGCCTTCATGCCTGAACAGGATGTTCTATGATGAGAATGTCTACAGGGTATCCGGAAGGACGGGCACTTTCAGGGAGATCATGCAGATGGG
>CACZGY010000060.1:0-3652 GCA_902780815.1 uncultured Eubacteriales bacterium | reverse complement strand
ACACTGCTTGTCGATGGGATGTCTGATTCCGGCGCGGTAAGAAGCGAGCTGCTCAGACTGGTCAGCGCCAAAAACCTCCATGGGATAGAGAGCCTCTGCGCTGAGAACGACATACAGGAGGAGAAGTGCCGCACACTTACTGAGCTGCTGAAGGTATACGGAACACCGACCGAAGTGATGCCGCGCGTCGCGGAGATCTGCAAAGGCACTGAAGCCGAGGAGGAAGTCGGAGAACTGGAGGACGTGCTGAAAGGGCTCTATCCTGAGAGCGGTGAGAAAGATGACCGGAAGATAGTATTGGATTTTTCCATCGTAGGCGATACCAATTACTATAACGGCATGGCTTTTGAGGGCTACATAGACGGAATACCGGAATGTGTGCTTATCGGCGGAAGATATGACAAGCTCATGAGGAGAATGAAAAAGAAGTCGCGTGCCATAGGCTTCGCGATATATATGGATACTCTGGGGATGAGGGGAAAATAAATTGGAAACGATGATAAATGTAGCTCTTCCGAAAGGAAGGCTGGGTGAAAAAGTATATAAACTGTTCGAGAAAGCGGGCTATGGCTGTGAAGATATATTCAACGGCCGCAAACTCGTATTTGAGAACAGAGAAGCAGGAATCAGGTATTTCTGGGTCAAGCCGTCGGATGTTCCTATTTATGTGGAACGCGGTGCTGCGGACGTCGGAGCATGCGGCAGGGATATCCTGCTGGAATATGAACCGAATGTTTATGAGCTTAAGGATCTTGGCACGGGCTACTGCCGTATGGTGGTGGCTGCGCCAAAGGGATTCAGGGATGAGTCCGAATATCCTCTCAGGGTCGCCACTAAATTCGTGAATATCGCGCAGGACTATTATTCATCCAAGGGCAGGGACATAGATATAATTAAGCTGAACGGTTCAATAGAGATCGCGCCAATACTCGGGCTCTCCGATGTGATAGTCGACCTGGTGGAGACCGGCAACACGCTGAAAGCTAACGATCTCGAAGTATATGAAGAAATAATGGATATCAGCACACGCCTGATAACCAACAAGTCGGGTTATAATTTCAAGAGTGCAGCCATAAACAGGCTGCTTGACAGACTTTAACGGGTAACAAGATGATAAGGATTCTGGATTTTGCCGAAGTGACGGCCGAAGAAGTGTTTAAAAGGAATGAGCCGACGGCAGATGTGTCGGACATCGTTTCTGCAATAATAAATGACGTAAGAGAAAACGGAGATGAAGCAGTGATCAGGTATGCCGCAAAGTTTGACGGCATCGATCCTGCGGGATTTGCCCTGGAACTCAGTGCCGAAGAAAAAAGCAGTGCGGTCAGCAGCCTGGATGAGACCGATCCGGGACTGACAGATGTGCTCAGAAAGGCAGCTGCAAATATCGCGGGGTTCTGCAGAAAGCAGCTGAGCGAAGGCTTTGTCATAGAGGACGGGCCGGGCAGAATGACCGGTCAGAAGGTGATTCCTCTTGAGCGCGCAGGCATTTATGTACCGGGCGGTACGGCAGCCTATCCATCAACAGTTCTGATGGATTCCATACCGGCACTTACTGCCGGCTGCGCGGAAATAATCATGACGACGCCTTCAAATCCTGACGGAAGCATAGAGCCGGCAGTCATCGCTGCAGCGGTCATCGCTCAGGAAACCGTACCCGGAGCGGGCAGCGTCCGCATTTTCAGAACAGGCGGCGCACAGGCTATAGCAGCTCTGGCTTATGGTACGGAATCCATCCCTGCGGTAGACAAGATAGTCGGGCCGGGCAACGCCTTCGTCGCTGAGGCAAAGCGGCAGGTCTTCGGTAAAGTAGCTATCGATATGATCGCCGGTCCGAGTGAGATCCTTGTTGTATCTGACGGGAAAAGCGATCCGGATATCGTCGCGGCAGACATGCTTTCGCAGGCAGAGCATGACAAAAATGCGAGTGCTGTGCTGGTGACTGATTCAGCAGAGCTCGCTCAGGCCGTTGCCGCATCAATCGAATCCCAGCTCTGCAGCCTGGAGCGGGAGGAGATAGCACGCGCGTCCATAGAAAACAACGGCAAGATCATAATCGCTTCAGACCTTGGGCAGGCTGTGGATATCGCAAATGAGATAGCTCCTGAGCATCTGGAACTTTGCGTGGATGATCCGTTTGAACTCTTTGAAAAAGTAAAAAACGCCGGATCCGTATTCCTCGGACGAAGCTGTCCAGAAGCTCTCGGTGATTACTTTGCCGGACCTAACCATACGCTGCCGACGAGCGGCACGGCAAGATTCTCGAGTCCATTGTCTGTAGGCGACTTCGTAAAAACGATGCAGTTCATACATTACACAGACTGCGCACTGGCAGAGGTCGCGGAAGACATAGCATCCATTGCGCGAAAGGAAGGACTTACCGGACATGCAAGAAGCGTACTGATCCGGTCGGAAAAAGGGTAAAAAGAAAGGACTACTATGAGCAGGTTTTTAAGCAATAAATATGCTTCGCTTGAGCCGTATACACCGGGCGAACAGCCTAAGACGCGTGTTCTTACGAAGCTGAATACAAACGAGTCACCATTCCCTCCGATGCCGGAAGTCATCGAGGCAGTAAAAAAAGAGGCTGAGATCCTTCAGCTCTATCCGGATCCGGACTGCACCGAGCTTCGCAAGGCGCTGGCAGCCCGCTTCGAAGTGGATACGGACATGATAATTTGCAATAACGGATCCGACGAGACACTTTACTTCGCCTTTCTGGCGTACTGCGATGCCGGCACTCCTGCGGTATTCCCGAAACTATCTTACGGATTCTATCCGGTGTTTGCAGATATTACGGGAATATCCTTCAGGGAGATACCGCTGAAGAGTGATCTCAGCATCGATCCTCAGGACTATTACGATGCAGGCGGTACGGTGTTCATCGCTAATCCGAATGCGCCAACGGGCATACCTCTCAGCAGGAATCAGATAGAGGATATACTGAAGCATAATCCGGGCAATGTGGTAGTTGTAGATGAAGCCTATGTAGACTTCGGAACTGAATCGGCGGTGCCCCTCACAAAACTCTATGACAATCTGCTGGTAGTGCAGACCTTCTCAAAATCGAGATCCATGGCCGGCATGAGACTTGGTTACGGAATAGCATCACCGGAGATAATTTCGGATCTTAATGCGCTTCGCTATTCTACTAATCCGTATAATATAGACAGACTGGCGATCGCTGCAGGCGTTGCATCACTTGAGAATGATGAGGTCAACAAAGACCATTGCCGCACGGTGATGGAAAACAGAGAGTATACGGTGGAACAGCTGAAAGCTCTCGGATTCGAGATGACGGACTCAACGGCGAACTTCATATTCGTAAGACATCCGGGCATCGGCGGCGATGTGCTCTTCCAGAAGCTCAGAGAGCGCGGCGTTATAATCAGGCACTGGTTCAAGCCGGAGCTGAATGACTACAACAGGATCACGATCGGCTCGCGGGAGCAGATGGATATTCTGCTCACAGAGGTGAAAGATGTATTGAAGGAGGCAGGCATATGAGAACTTCGGATATAAGCAGAGTGACTGCAGAGACAGATATCAGGCTTTCGCTCGACCTTGACGGAAGCGGAACAAGCGATATAGACACAGGCGTTGGTTTCCTCGATCACATGCTCACGCTGTTTGCGAGACACGCAAGATTCGA
>CACZGY010000059.1 GCA_902780815.1 uncultured Eubacteriales bacterium | reverse complement strand
TTCTTCATTGTTATTATTCTCCTTTCATAACAATTTCCATAAGATATAACCCAATATATCTATCTGACATACGTCGACTCTATGTCAGGTAAATATCACTTTGTTTCCCACTCTGTGGAAAGAAACAGTCTTCTGTACCATTCGGCCAGGACCGCAGCTGCAAATTTCAGCAGGATATATGACAGGCTGTCTGCCGGAGTCTCTCCTATCCCGTTGAGCGCCAGATATAATACCGAAAGCACGAATCCTGCGGCTGCGAATACCGAGAGTATGCGGCATGCTCCGGGTATCCTCGGTTTTGAGTGCTCCAGCGCGTAAGTCCTTATACCATCTCCCGTATAAATGAGTTTTACCGCGTTCCACGCCAGTCCGAACAGTGCAGACACCTCGCCTATGTACGGAAGAACCACGTAGAATGCTCCCATCGCATTCTTTGCATCTATGCATCCTGAGCCCAGAACTATCAGTGTAAGAGCTGCCAGCCCGGCAATGAGCAGCATTCTCTGCCTGAGAGCTGAACCCGGCCCGTTTGAGTCGGAGATCCGCCACAGTTCCCCGGTATATACCATATTGCCGGATGCATCCTCCGTTATATCGCGGAGTCTCGCCTCCCTGCGCTCTTTTTTACCGTCTTTGCCGGCCATCAGTCTATACCTGTAAGGTCGTAAGCATTGAGCCACTTATCGGCCTTTTCGCAGACCTCTTTGATAGTTTCTTCATCGAACGGGCTTGCCAGTCCGGCTTTCTCAAGGAGCTTCGTGAACACCTCCGAGCCGCCCATCTTTGTGTATGCCATGTAGTGTTCCCAGGCATCGTCATAGTCGTTCTGTATCATTGCCCAGAAACCGAGCGCCACTGTCTGCGCCAGACAGTAATCAATGTAGTAGAAAGGCATGCCGTAGATGTGATGCTGCCTCTGCCAGCCTTCGCCGTCCGCATAGAACGGGATATCACCGTCAAGCCTCAGCCAAGGCATATATATGCCAAGAAGCCTTTTCCATTCAGCATGACGCTCTGCAGGTGTCATCTCCGGATGCTCATATACGCTGTGCTGGAAGTGGTCTACCATTGTGCCGTAAGGTATGAACATGAACGAGCCTGCAAGGTGGCTGTAACGGAATTTGTCCGCATCCTTTCCGAAGAATTCCTCAGTGCTCTTCCATGCGAAGAACTCCATGCTCATCGAGTGCACTTCACAGCCTTCCATGCTTGGCCAGACTGTGTCTACAGGAACACGTGTCCTGTTCATCCAGTCTGCGAAAGCGTGTCCGGCTTCATGAGTCACTGTCTCGACGTCGCCCTGAGTCCCGTTGAAGTTTGCAAAGATAAACGGCACTTCGTAGTCATGTATGCTTGTACAGTATCCGCCGCCTTCTTTGCCCTCTGTTGAGAGCAGATCCATAAGCTCTCCTTCGCGCATGGCTCTGAAGAACTCGCTCGTCTCCGGCGAAAGAGCATCATAAAACCTGCCGGCTGTATCGACAATATAGTCCGCGTCGCCCGCAGGTTTCGGATTGCCGGAGCGGAACATCAGAGCATTGTCAGCAAAACTGAGAGGATACTGCATTCCCAGCCTCTCTGCCTGCTTTCTTCTGATGCCGTCTGCAACCGGCACGATATATTTGATAACTGCATCATGGAACTTCTCTACATCATTCCTGTCATAACAGTTACGTGTCATTCTGTAGTAACCAAGCTCAACACCGTCTTTGAGTCCCAGTTTCTGACTCATCTCATGGCGGATCGCGACGAGCCTGTCATAGAGGCTGTCAAGTTTATCCTGGTTGTCCTTATACCAGCCGCCCTCGGCCTTCCATGCAGCGAGTCGGATCTCATCATCAGCGTCGTTCTTGAACGGCGCGATCTGAGCGATGGTGTATACCTTGCCGCGGAACGGTATCTGAGCGCTCGCGAGGAGCTTTTCATACTCCATGACAAGGTCGTTCTCTTCCTGAAGAAGAGGGATTATAGAAACATCGAAGCACTTGAGTTGTCAAGATACTCCTGAAGCTCAGGGTATGCCTTGTTCCAGAACAGCACTTCATCATCGTAGAATTTGTCCCGTGTATCTATTGAATGGCGTATCTGCGCCACTGTTGAAACCGACATAATATGACGCGAAAGAGCGTCCTCGCGGACGAACGCGTCTCTTGCTTTTTCATAAGTATCAGCCCCTTCGAATTCCTTCGTAAGGCGGCTCATTTCTTCCTTTACCTCCTCCATATCCGGTCGGGAATATGGAATTTCACTGAACTTTATCATCTTTTCCTCTGGCTGTTATTATTTAGCTTCAAAATGTATAAAAATACAAAGTTATTTTACCATAAAAGTAGTTTTGCAAAGTAAATTTTATAAATGCGTCAGGTTTTTATCAAAATGCAAAAAAGCAAGCGGCCGGGACAAGCCCGGCCGCTGCTATATTATGGATAGTTCAATTTTCTGTTTGGTATCAGAGTATTGCTTTTATGCCTGAATATGATTATTCAGCGATATCAGCATACATGAAGTACCAGTAACCATATGGCGAGTGCCATGCACCACTGATCTTGGAGCTCTGCAGATAGAAGTCATTGTAGTAAGCTACAGGAATGCATCCTGCATCTTCCATGAGAATGTCTTCTGCCTTATGCAGTGCAGCTGAACGCTCATTGAGGTCAAGAGTCTTTCTCGAGATGTCGATCTGAGCGTCGAATTCAGGGTTGTTGTACTTGCCGTCGTTGTTTCCGTTCGAGGAGTACAGGAGCTCGATCATGTTGGAAGGATCGTCATAGTCACCTACCCAGCCGTTACGTGCTGCCTCATACTCACCGTTACGTCTCATCGGTGTGAAGCTTGCCCACTCAACCATGTCTACCTTGACTGTGAGTCCGAGCTCACCCCATGCCTGCTGCAGATACTCAGCAACAGCCTTGTGGTAACCGGAGTCATTTGTCGAGTAAGTGATCTCAGGGAATCCGGCTCCGCCAGGATATCCAGCTTCTTCCATGAGCTTCTTAGCTTCTTCGAGGTTTGCGTCAAATGCATCGTTGTCGATGTATGGCTTGCCGCCGTTAGCCTTATCCATGAACTCTCCGCCTGCAGGATCTGCCCATCCAGGTCCCATGAAGTTGCCAGCAGGTGTGTATGTTCCCTGCATGATCGTGTTAGCAACATAGTTGCGGTCGATAGCAAGGGACAGAGCCTTACGGACCTTTGCATCCTTGAACTGGTCGAGGTTGCAGTTGAGGTTGAGGTAGTAAGTTCCGATGATAGGATCAACGTGGAACTCTTCATTGCCCTCAAGGCTAGGGATTTCCTCTGTAGGAACGTCCTTGATGAACTGAACTTCACCGTTCTGGTATGCGCTGTAAGCAGCGTTAGGATCCTCGATCAGCATGAACTTGATGGAGTCGAGCTTGATAGCGTCAGCGTTCCAGTAGTTAGGGTTCTTGGAAACTGTGATGTGTGATCCCTGCTCCCACTCGGTCATGTAGAACGGACCGTTGGAGATGTAAGTGTCAGGGGAAGTTGCCCAAGCATCACCGTTAGCTTCGATCGTAGCCTGCTGTACCGGCATCATTGTTGCGAATGCAGCAAGGCTTCCGAAGAATGTGCAAGGTGCGCTGAGTTCAACTACGACTGTCTTGTCATCAGGAGCACTTACTGCGAGGTCATCAGGATTTGTTCCTTCAGGATTATATCCCTTGATAGGGTTGAGGACTGTATCCAGATAAGGTGCAGCAAGTTCAGGATCAGCGATTCTCTTCCAGCTGTAAACGAAGTCATTAGCTGTCAGATCTGATCCGTCTGACCACTTAAGACCGTCTCTCAGGTGGAACGTCCATGTAAGACCATCTTCTGAAGTCTCCCATGACTCTGCCTGTCCAGGAGCAAGCTGGCTGTTCTCGTCAACTACGAGAAGTCCCTCAAAGAGGTGGAGAATGGTGTTAGCACCGTCAACAGCACTGTTAAGAGCAGGGTCAAGAGTCTCAGGGTTAGGTCCTATCTGAACTACGAGCTGCTTTTCAGCTGCGCTGCCGCCACCGCCGCCTCCGCAGGAAGCAAGAGGAACAACGATCATAGCCATAGCAACGAGAAGGACGATTAGTCTTTTTTTCATAAATAATTCCTCCATATCTAATAGCTGTTTAAAAAATCATTGAACTATCTATTGGCAATATGCAAAGCATAGTGCTTAACTCAGTAAACATGCCGTACCCGACTATTTTACCCTATCAAGGTGGTGGCATGCAACATAATGTCCGCTTGTGACTTCTTTGAACTCAGGCACTTCGGCTGCGCAGCGCTCGTCTGCATACGGGCATCTGGTGCGGAACCTGCATCCGCTCGGAGGATCGATCGGGCTCGGTACATCGCCCTCAAGGATTATCCTCTTGCTCTTGCGCGCTGTCACAGGATCAGCAATAGGGATCGCTGATACAAGGCTGCGCGTATACGGATGCATGCTGTGCATGGTCAGCTCGTAGCTGTCGGCGAGCTCTACCATGCGTCCAAGGTACATTACGACTATCCTGTCCGAAATGTGCTTGACGACCGAAAGATCGTGTGCAATGAACAGGTATGTGAGTCCCATCTGATCCTGCAAGTCTTCAAACATGTTTATGACCTGCGCCTGAATAGATACGTCAAGAGCGGAAATGGGCTCATCGCAGACAATGAATTCAGGGTCTACAGCAAGCGCTCTTGCGATACCTACACGCTGCCTCTGGCCGCCCGAAAATTCGTGCGGATACCTGTTGGCGTGTTCTGAGTTGAGACCTACCTTTTCAAGCAGTCCGATTATCTTGTCATATCTTTCCTGCTTGCTCGAACACAGTTTATGGATGTCTATAGGCTCTCCGACTATGTCTCCTACCGTCATTCTCGGGTCCAGGCTCGCGTATGGATCCTGGAATACGATCTGCATTTTTTTGCGGTAAGGAAGCATGTTGACCGCGATCTTCTTCTCCTTGTCGAAGAGCACATCACCGTCATATATTATCTTTCCGTCTGTAGGCTCGTGCAGTCTGAGAATGGTTCTGCCGGCTGTCGTCTTTCCGCAGCCCGACTCTCCTACCATGCCCAGAGTCTCGCCCTTCTTTATGCCAAATGTGAGATCGTCAAGAGCCTGAACTACTTTTTTATTTTTGCCGAAGCCACCGCCTTTGATCGGGAAATGCTTCTGCAGATGTTCAACTTCTAACAGATAATCACTCATCTGCGGCCTCCTTTCCTGCCTTTGCTGCAGCTTCTGCCTCTGCCTTCTGATTCAGCCAGCACTGTGTATAGTGTACATCACCGAAATATGTGACCGGCGGCATCTCTCTGAGACATATCTTCATGCAGTTGTCGCATCTAGGTGCGAACGGGCATCCTGCAGGAGGATTGAGCATGTCCACAGGCGTTCCTTCGATCGGAACGAGCCTCTCGTGATCCTTGGCATCGAGCCTAGGGATACTTTTGATGAGGCCTTTGGTGTATTCATGCTTAGGGTTATAGAAGATATCGTCTGTTGTGCCGTACTCGACAATACGTCCGGCATACATTACCGCGATCTTCTCGCACATGCTCGCTACGATTCCGAGGTCATGTGTGATCATTATGATAGCCATTCCAAGCTTTTCACGCAGTTCCATCATGAGTTCGAGGATCTGTGCCTGGATGGTTACGTCGAGAGCCGTGGTCGGCTCATCAGCTATGAGCAGCTTAGGCTCGCATGCGAGTGCTATGGCGATCATTACACGCTGACGCATTCCTCCGGACAGTTCGTGAGGATACTGCTTGAGTCTCTTTTCAGGCTCATTGATTCCTACAAGTGTCAGGAGCTCGATAGCACGTGCTCTTGCTTCTTCTTTATTCTTGTCAGTATGGAGCCGTATGACTTCCTCGATCTGGTTTCCGACTGTATAAACAGGGTTGAGTGATGTCATCGGGTCCTGAAAAATGATTGAGATCTCATTACCTCTGATCGCGCGGAATTCAGCCTCTGTCATATCATTGATATGATGTCCGTTGAATTCGAGTGTTCCGCCGATGAGTCTGCCCGGGTATGCTGTGAGTCCCATGAGACTGTATGCCGTTACCGACTTGCCTGAACCGGACTCTCCTACTATACCGAGTACTTCGCCCTCTTTCATTTTGAACGATACGTCGTTCAGCGCCTTGACCTCGCCTACAGGCGTGAAGAATGAAAGACGCTCATGTTCAATATCTACAAGATATTTATTGTCAGTTGTTGCCTGTGACATGATACATCCTCCTTTCTAATTCTTCAGCTTAGGGTCGAAGGCATCTCTGAGACCGTCGCCGAGCAGGTTAAAGCTCAGGATGATAAGAGAGATCACAATCGAAGGTATAAAGAGCAGATGCGGAAAGGTATTGATGCCATTGATGGCCTCACTTGCCAGACTTCCGAGTGAAGGCATAGGAACCGCTACTCCGAGTCCGAGGAAGGACAGGAAGCTCTCTGTGAAGATCGATGACGGGATCTGCAGGGTTGTGATTACGATAAGTGTTCCGATGCAGTTCGTCAGAAGGTGCTTTCTGATTATTCTTCCGCCAGAAGCTCCGAGAGCTCTCGCTGCAGTTACGTATTCACTTTCCTTCAGCTGGAGTATCTGTGACCTGACCATACGGGCCATTCCTACCCAGTACAGGAGAGCAAATACGACGAATATGCTGACAAGGTTTTCTCCCATGACTGACAGCCAGTGGAAGCCCTTTATTGACGCCAGAGTTTTCAGAGGCGACTTTAAAGCGAATGACAGCAGTACTATCAGCAGGATGTCCGGGATCGTGTAAATGATATCAACGATACGCATCATTATAAGGTCGACCCATCCGCCCGCAAATGCTGCGATCGATCCGTACACGGATCCGATGACAAGGATGATGACTGCTGCTACCATTCCAACGAGAAGCGAGATACGGCTTCCCATCATTACGCGGATGGCATAGTCGCGTCCCATCTTGTCAGTTCCGAAAATATGCGGGAACAGTTTTTCACCGGCTGCTATCCTTGCCTGCTCTTCTGCAGAGAACTCAAAAGGCTTCATGTTGTTGGCGCCCTGTATCTGCTCACTGTAGCTGTATGGATAGAAAGACGGCACGATAAACGCGAAGATCATGATGATTATGATCACGAACAGGCAAGCCATGGCGACTTTGTTCTTGCGGAGTCTTCTTGCGCCGTCGCGCCAGAAGCCAACGCTCTCTCTCATCACCACGAGGCTTTCTTTTTCTTCATTGGTTGCCGGAAGGAAATCCTCCGGATCAAATTTCAGCTGAAGGCTCAGCGGATTCTTTTTAGTCATTTCATCCACCTCCCCTTACTTAAGCTTGATTCTAGGATCGACGATCGTGTACACAATGTCGACTATAAGCAGCATGATAACCATGAATACCGCAAGGAAGATCGTTGTTCCCATTATCATGGTATAGTCACGTCCGTTGATAGCCTTGATGAACTCTCCGCCGAGACCCGGGATCGTGAAGATCTTCTCTACGATAAAGCTTCCCACCAGAGTGTAGGCGATCATAGGTCCGAGATATGTGATGACCGGAAGGATCGCGTTACGCAGGGCGTGCTTGAACAGTGAGACTTTCTGCGAAAGGCCCTTTGCTCTCGCCGTTCTCATGTAATCCTGGCCCAGAACATCAAGCATTGAAGATCTCATCAATCTGGTGATATACGATGTCGGATAAGCCGCCAGAGCAAATACCGGCATGATAAAGTGCTTTGGAGTACTGAGGCCGAGCGTCGGCAGCCAGCCGAGCTTTACGCCGAAGAAGTACATCAGCACCGTGCAGATAACGAAACTCGGTACTGCTATACCCAGAGTAGCAAGAACACTCAGTGTGCTGTCGATAGCCGTTCCGCGCTTATACGCGGCTACTACACCGAGCGGTACACCCAGCAGAAGCGATACGAGCACTGCGACTCCGCCGACTCTTGCAGAGACAGGGAACTTAGTCGAAATGATGTCCATTACGGTACGGCCTCTCTGCTTCAGACTGAGTCCGAAATCGCCATGGCACGCGTCCTTCAGATATGTTACATAACGTTCGAAAAATGGTTTGTCCAGCCCGTATTTTGCTTCAAGCGCGGCAGTAGCCGCAGGGCTGATCGCCTTCTCTGAAAGGAACGGTCCTCCAGGAACCATGTTCATCAGACAGAAGGTGATGGTCGCTACCGCCCATATTGTAACTATGGCCAGCAGGACTCGTTTCAATAGATACTTACCCATGAAACCCCCTATGTGATATTTATTAAAGATTTCAAAAATTATATACCTAAAACTGTTTAGGTTTCAACGGTTTCTTAATCCTTATTATGGTTGAGCGCACATCGTATCAAAGAGCAGTTCTGCAAGCTGTCTGTGCCCTTTTTCTGTTAAATGCTCACAGTCAGATGACACTTCTATCCCGCTTGTTGCATCGGCAAATCTCACCATGTGTCTCTCAGCTATTGTTTTGTAGAGAGGCCCGATGTCAACGGACTTCTGCGCAGATTCAGCTGTCAGCTTTTCAGCGAACGGTGACCGGGATATATCCCCCTGTATGGCGGCAGGCGCTGCTACTATTATCTCAGGCACATATCCCTGAAGCGCCGGAGTCTCCTCTTCGACCATATTTACAAGTGCTTCCATGCCGTCTGCTATGTCCCCGGCTGAAAGCTCCAGATCTGCATCGCAGTCATTGGTACCCAGCATTATGATCACATAGTCAACAGGCTTGTGGGTGCCAAGACATGCGGTAAAACTGCTGATGCCATTCTTCCAGGCCGCGCAGGGCCTGTCGTAGGCAGTCGTTCTTCCGTTCAATCCTTCGGAGATCACCTCATACCGGCTGCCCAGCATCTCATCCAGAATTGTGGTCCAGCGCTTTTCATACGGATACCTTCCGCATGTCTGCGGATCGTACCCATATGTATTGGAATCACCATAGCAAAGAACTGTGATCCTGTCATGCGTTGCATCCTTGGTGAGCGCCTTGCTGAGATCAGCCTCGAGCTGGTCATGATCCCTGAAAACAATGCCTTTCATGCCTAATTTCTTTCCGACGGCAATGTTCTCCCAGTGATCGTCGATGAAAAGGCACTCCTCCGGTACGAGCCCGTACTTCTCAAAAAGTATCTTATATATCCCTGTATCCGGTTTTATTGTATGTACGTCGCACGACCATATGCCGCCGTCCATGTGTGATACAAAGCCGAAGGCTTCAGTATTTGAGGCTTTCACATGCTCCGACATATTTGAAAGGAAGTATACTCCGTAACCTTTTTCCCGGAGAGAATCTATCATCGGTACCGGCCAGTCGAGTTTAGTGACGCACTCACCTATCCTGTCGAAAGCTTCCCTGATCTCTTCACGGAGATCAGGCGCCCCGCTGTAGAACAGCTCAAGGATCTCCTCAACGCTGAGCCTCGCTATGTCGAGCTCCTGCCAGTAGCCGCTGCCGAAAACAGCCTTTGCTATGCGCATGGCCTTTTCTTCACCGAAAAGCGATATCAAATAGTCCATCGCATCGAAGCCTATGAGAACATTTCCAATGTCGAATACTATATTTCGGATCATTCTGTCACTCCGTTCCCGTCTTTACGGCCGGTTCTCTCAGCGAGCGCCTTGAACCACTTAAGGCGCGAAGCGGCTTCAGGAAATGCCTCTTCTACTGTCTTTCCAGGGATCTTCCATGTCCAGTTGCCCTCAGGCACTCCCGGTACATTCATGCGCGCTTCCTCTCCAAGCATGAGAACATCCTGTATCTGCAGCATTGCAAGCACAGCCGGGCTTTCGTATATCCGGCGGATCACCGCAAGTGCTTCAACGGTGCTTCCCACCTCAGAAGAAGAGTTGTCCCAGTGCTCACCGTTTTCATGGTAATTCTTATCAGATCTTTCTTTCAGATAACCGACAAGGGTGTTGTTATCGTGAGTGCCGGTATAGAATGCTCTGAGCTTTGCCTTTTCCGGCTCTTTTTCGCACATCTCTTTCATGTGCTTAGCAGTGAACTGCCATATGTCCATTCCCGGCAGTCCGCTGAGTTTCAGAAGATTCTTTACTCCGGCATCGAGATGTCCGAGGTCTTCAACCAGTATCTTCATTCCAAAGCCTTCAGCCCGGAGCATTCCCTTCAGGTCGGCAAGGAATCTCAGTCCGGCGCTGTGCTGCCAGCATCCTTCCTTCGGATCGGCTCCCTCAGGGATGGCATAATATTCAGAAAGGCCCCTGAAATGATCTATCCTGAGTATGTCAAAACGCTCCGCACACTGACGGATGCGCCTGAGCCACCATCCGTAGCCGTCTTCTTTCAGGGCCTCCCAGTCGTACAGCGGATTGCCCCAGTCCTGACCTTCACTGCTGAAAGCATCAGGCGGTACTCCTGCATGTACGCTTTGAGTACCTGTTTCTGTCATTCTGAATATATGCTTGTTTGCCCAGACATCAGCTGAATCCGCAGCCATATACATCGGAAGATCGCCCATCATGCGCACGCCTTTTGAGTTCGCATATTCTTTGAGTTCCTTCCACTGAGCATAGAAGCAGTACTGTTCACCTACAAGCTTGCTTGCTTTTACTTTCTGTTCATCCGTGAGCGAATTGACGATCGCAAGCGAATCAGCATTTCTGTATTTCTCAGGCCACTTGTACCAAGGTTTTTTGTCGTTCATCTCCTTGAGAAGATTGAACGCGATATAGTCATGCAGCCAGTAATCGTTTTCTTTTATGAAATCATAATATCCTTCCGTATCAGGGAGGTCATCATATTCTATAAATGAAGGATCTCCTGCAAACGCAGCATAGCTGCTGTACGGGGAATTGCCCACCCCTGCAGGATTGACCGGGAGCACCTGCCAGACGGTAAAGCCTGCTGAAGCGATCTTGTCCTCTTCCGAAGTCATCAGTTCCAGAGCATAACCGCATCTGAGTTCCTCTATGCCGCTCAGATCAATTTCTGCAGTTTCGTATCTTCTGTTTGCAAGAACGAGTATCTTCTCTTCCGTGCCTGCAATATCCCTGCCTGTACGTGTGAACGCGAGAACATCTTCATTTATCCCGTATCTGCCGGATAAAACCTCGAAATCTCCGTCTTTGAGAACAGGATGTTCATCATATATGAGACCGAGCATCCTGTAGTGGTAGCCGAGATCAAGATTTTCAAATCCCCACGGGTAACCGCTTCTGTTTTCCGGATCGGTGCTGCCCATCAGGCCGGCCTCGTCTCCGTAATAAATGCACGGAACTCCCGGCAGGCAATACTGCAGGGTCGAAAGCAGCCTGACCTTTTTGGTCGCAGAACTGTAATCCTCTTCTGCCGCCATCATTGTCATGATACGCGCTCTGTCGTGGCTTCCGATAAGGTTGAGGGTTGCGTAGAAGTTCTCCGGCGGATAATTCTCCGCAATGCTCATTAATCTGTCTGCGGCTCCCGAAGATCCTATGGTGAAGTTGATGTAGTCAAGCAGGATGTCTCTCAGCGGATAGTGCATCGTGGAGTCGAGCTCATCACCCATTAAGTACTTGCGACGCTCGCCATAGCTTATCTTGTTGCTGGCATCTTCCCAGACCTCGCCGAGCAGAAGGCCTTCAGGATCTGTGGCCTTTATCCTTGCCCTGGTTTCCGCTATGAACGAGTCAGGAAGTTCGTCCGCAACATCGAGCCTCCAGCCAGAAGCTCCTTTCTTCATCCAGTGCGCAACTACCCCGTCTTCTCCCAGTATGAATTCCCTGTAATCAGGGTTGTTTTCATCAACTTCCGGCAGGTCTTCAACGCCCCACCAGCTGCTGTAGCCGCAGCGCTCTTTTTTATCGAACTTGAACCAGTCTCTGTATGGTGAGTCCTCGTTGGCCCAGGCTCCGGCTTTGCTTTCTTCGTCAGGATGCATCTTCGAATAGTTGCCCATCTTGTCGAAATAGATGCTGTCAGCTCCGGTATGGCTGAATACGCCATCGAGAATGATGCGCATGCCTCTTTCCTTTGCCGCAGCTGCCAGTTCTTCAAAGTCAGCATCCGTTCCGAGAGCAGCGTCTATGTGCATGTAATCGCCGGTGTCATAGCGGTGATTAGAGGATCCCTCGAACACAGGGTTCAGGTAAATGCAGGTAACTCCAAGAGACCTCAGATAATCGAGTTTTTCTTCTATGCCTTTAAGGCTTCCGCCCATCATCGGCCACTCAACTACCCTTCCGGTCTCATCGCGGACATAGAAAGCAGGTCTGGTCCAGTCCTCCTGGATGATGCGCTTCATGTCGCTGCGCCTGTCGTTTACTCTCTTGTTTGCAGCTTCAAGTCTTTCGCGCCAGCCCTCATCGCGGGCAAATCTGTCAGGGAATATCTGGTAAACTATCCCGTTTTTATACCATTCAGGCACTTCAGCCGGTTTGTATACCGTGATCTGATAGCGGTGCGGATCATCCACATAGACCCTGCCCTCGCCTCCGAGGTCTTCGGTATTATTCCCATAGTAAAAGACCGCCCTGTCATCTTCGCGCTCGGTCTCGATCTCGAACGCGTACCAGACCAGACAGCCTTCATCAGGCAGCGGAAATGCTGCTGTGTATCTTCCGGCTTCTTCTTCAGACATTTCCAGATAGTGGACCGCCGGATCATCCCCATTCCAAAGCATCAGCCTGACGCTTTCGGGAGATGGGTCACTTATTTCAATAGCAAGAGAGACCTTCGTCCCGGTTTGCGCCGCTCCGAAGGGCTCTCTGTATTCTGGTTTTCTTGAGTTGTGTAGTATTTTCATATCGTTAATTTAGCAGGCTGTCATACAGCTCACGGTATTTATCTGCTGATTCCTCCCATCCGAAGTGCATGGTGATGGCGTTCTTCTGCAGTTCATTCCATGTATCTTTCTGGCCTGACCACAGATCCAGCGCCAGGTCTACTGCATTGAGGAGACCATTTGCATCAAAATCTTTAAATGAGAAACCGTTAGCTGTATTACCATAGTCCCAGTATCCTCTGACTGTATCCTTCAGTCCGCCCGTTTCTCTTACCAGAGGCAGTGTACCATAGCGCATGGATATCATCTGCGCCAGACCGCATGGCTCAAACTCTGACGGCATCATGAAAACATCAGCTCCGGCATAGTATCTTCTGGAGAGTTTCTCGTCAAAAGCTATGCGCGCCGCAAACCTCGTCTGATTGTGATAAGCAAAATCCGCGATCGCATGCTCATACAGATAATCTCCTGTTCCGAGCACCGCAAGCTGCATGCTTCTGTCCCTGAATTCAGGCAGGAGCTCCGCAATAAGGTTTGCCCCCTTCTGAGTAGTAAGGCGGCTTACCATTGCGAACAGAGGAATATCCGGATCCTCTATAAGTCCGAGTTCTCTCTGAAGAGCCAGCTTGTTCCGGATCTTCTTGTTTAGGCTCTTCTCATTGTAATTTGCTGCGATCGCCTTGTCGGTCTCAGGATTGTAATTATTGCGGTCTATTCCGTTGATCAGACCGCTCAGTTTATAGTGGATCTCCTGGAACAGACCCTCAAGGCCTTCGCCGTATTTAGCCGTGCATATCTCCTCTGCATAGGTCGGGCTTACCGTAGTAACGGCGTCTGAATATATGACTCCGCCTTTGAGGAAGTTTACCGCACCAAAATGGTTCATCTGGTCTTCAGCAGGAGTCCCTCCCAGACCGCAGACATCGCCCGTGACATAATTGCTGTACATACCCTGGAATTTCAGGTTGTGTATCGTGAACACGGTCTTTATGGAGTCGAACAGCGGGTCGCCGCCATACAGCTCCTTAAGATAGACCGGTATCAATGCGGTATGCCAGTCGTTGCAATGGATGATATCAGGCCTGTAATTCTTTGCTATGTATTTTACGGTCTCCAGCACGGCTTTCGAAAAGAACGCGACTCTCTCGGCGTCATCGTATTCACCGTAGACCTGACTGCGTTTGAAGTAATACTCGTTGTCAAGGAAATAGTATTTGACTCCGCCCTTCATGAGCGTGAAGAGCCCGCAGTACTGGTTTCGCCATCCGAGCGGCACCTCATAGCTGGTTACGAATTTCATTCTGCTCTTGTACTCTTCAGGTATTGAACTGATGAGCGGCAGAATGACCCTCGCGTCAAAATCATCGTTTTTAAGATGGCCAGGCAGAGCCCCGGATACGTCTCCGAGGCCGCCGGTCTTGATGAAAGGTGATGCTTCGAATGCTGCGAAAAGTATATTTCTCTTAGCCATTTCACACCCCTTGGTTTTTTATATGGTTGTGTTCTTTCCGATGATAACAGGTTCTCTCTCGCCGCCGTAGATCTTTACGCCAGGGTTGATCGTTACATACTTGTCTACTATAACGTTGTCGAGTACAGCGCCTTCACCTATTGTGCCGTGCATCATGATCACGGAGTTGCGTACTACAGCTCCCTTGGCGATGTGGCAGCTTCTGAAGATAACACTGTTCTCTACCCTGCCTTCTACAATGCAGCCTGTCGACATTACTGAATTCCTAACATCTCCTGTGCTTTTGTAAAGATCGGTCTTTCAGGGTTGCAGAACACCTCATTGCGGATGTCGTAGTCTGTCATTCCCTGATTTACCTTCAGGAACTCCCATGGGTTCTTTATCTTGCCGAGATATCCCCTGAATTCGAAAGTGCCGATATCTATGTTGGCCTTGTTATCGCGGAGAAGCTCGATCATGTCCATGTACTCAAGTGCTTTGTACCATTTCAGGAAGTCAAGCATGTACGTTCTGTTGATGATAAAGCAGTCTGCGAAGTAGTTGGACCAGCCGAAGCTCTCATTGTGAATAGCCGCAACATCACCATTCTCATTGATGTCGAGGAAGTATCCGTGGAACTCTTCTCCTCTAGGAACCTTCTTGTACATCATTGTGATAGGTTTTCCGGATTCTGCATGAGCCTTGATGAACGGTCCGAAGTCCATGTTGCAGACATCAGTACTGCCGGACATTATCACGTAGTCAGCGTCATCTTTGTAGAAGAATCTGTCGCACTTGAGCAGATCTCTCATAAGGAATCTGCTGCCCGACTTCTGCATGCCGTATACCGAGCCCGGCATTACAAACAGTCCGCCTCTTTTGCGGGCGAGCGACCATGGGTTGCCCACGCCGATATGGTCAATAAGTGAGCCTGAATCAGCAGGAGCTATTACGCCGACTGTAGTAATGCCTGCGTTTGCCATGTTTGAAAGTGCAAAATCGATGAGCCTGTATCTGCCGCCATATTCGCTGCTGCCATAGTTTGCGGAAATAAGTCCGATCGTTTTCATGTTCCTGTATCCTCCTTTCCTATATCGACAGATTGGTCTTGCCGTAAACCTGTATGTCGCCGTCAGGCTCGCCTATTACTGCGTTGTCTTCAACGACAGCACCTTCATTGATGATCGCCTTTGTGATGCGGCAGTTGCGGCCTACCCACGCGTTAGGAAGAATGATCGAGTCCTCGATCACCGATCCGGCACTCACGACAGCACCGGAGCCCAGAATGGAGTGATTGACGCTTCCGTAAACCGTGCATCCGTTGCAAATCAGCGAGTTGCGGATATTAGCCTCGCGGCCGATATACTGAGGCGGATACATATTGGCATTGGAGAAGACTCTGTCCTCACCGGTGAAAACGTTGATGCTGTCTAAGTTGTCCATCAGGTCCATCTGGCTGTCATAGTAGCTCTGAACGGTACCGACGTCTCTCCAGTATCCGGCGAACCTGTATACAGTGAGTTTCTTTCCCTCGCCCAGGAGCTTCGGAATAAGGTCATTTCCGAAGTCATGCGACGAGCCTTCTGTCTCGTGGTCTTCGAGAAGAGCCTTGCGCAGGACATCCCACTTGAAGATATAGATACCCATCGAAGCAAGGTTGCTGTCCGGTTCTTTCGGCTTTTCGGAGAACTTCACGATATTGCCCTGATCATCAGCAGTCATGATTCCGAATCTGCTTGCATCCTCCCAAGGTACCTCGATGACGGATACGGTGAGATCGGAGTTGTTAGCCATATGCTCCTCGAGCATCAGGTTGTAGTCCATCTTGTAGATATGGTCTCCCGAGAGGATCAGTACGTTCTCAGGGTCATACATATCTATGAAATCGATGTTGTGGTAAATAGCGTCAGCTGTGCCCTCATACCACTCTCCGCCGGTTGCTCCGGCATAAGGAGGCAGGATGTGTACGCCGCCGTCATTGACCGCCATATCCCACGATTCGCCTGTTCCAACGTATCTGTTAAGAACGAGCGGCTTGTACTGTACCAGTATGCCCACTGTGTCAATTCCGGAATTGACACAGTTCGAGAGGCCGAAGTCGATAATACGATATTTGCCTCCGAATGATACAGCCGGCTTGGCAATGCTGGTAGTCAGGTCATAAAGCCTGCTGCCCTGCCCTCCGGCCAGGAGCATAGCTAACATTTTTTTCTTTTTCATACTCATCAGCCTCCTGTTTTAAAAATTATATGTTCCAGATATCTTTTGCGTATTCAGCAATGGTGCGGTCACTGGAGAAGAATGCGGAGTTGGCGATGTTGGCCAGCGACATGCGTGCCCACTTTTCCTTGTCCGTATAGATCTTGTCCATGTTTTCCCACGCCTTTACATACGAGTCAAAGTCGCCGAGCACGAAGTACTCGTCGTTGCTCCTGATCAGTGCATCGTGGATGCCCCAGAAGTTATAATCGCTGCGGCTGAATGTGCCGTCTATGAGCTGGTTCGTCATGCGCTGCAGTCTCGGATCTTCGCTTATGACATACTGAGAGAAATATCCGCCGTGCTTGTAGTAGCTCTCTGTCTCTTCAGAGGAATATCCGAAGATGCAGATGTTGTCCATGCCTGCAAGCTGGCTGATCTCAACATTGGCGCCGTCCATGGTTCCGAGTGTTACTGCTCCGTTCATCATGAACTTCATGTTTCCTGTTCCGCTTGCTTCCTTGCCGGCTGTCGAGATCTGTTCGCTTATGTCTGCTGCAGGATAGATCAGCTGTGCGTTTGACACGCAGAAGTTCTCGATAAATACCACCTTGATCCTCTGGCTGACTACAGGATCGGAGTTGACCATGTCTGCCAGACTGTTGATGAACTTGATGACTTCTTTAGCAAATGCATAGCCCTGAGCAGCCTTGCCGGCAAAGACAAATGTATAGTTGTTGATAGGCAGATCAGGATTCTCCTTGAGCCTGTTATACAGGTCGAGGATCTTGAATCCGTTGAGCAGCTGTCTCTTGTATGCGTGTATTCTCTTTACCTGTACGTCAAATACCGAATCAGGATCGACTTCTATCTCCATGCGGTCAGCAATATACTTTGCAAGTCTCTCCTTGTTCTGTCTCTTTACAGCCATGAGATCCGCAAGGAATGCGCTGTCCTGA
>CACZGY010000058.1 GCA_902780815.1 uncultured Eubacteriales bacterium | reverse complement strand
GTAACTGACAGTACACGCGGTTGGCAGACCGACTTACACGTTGCACGTGTCACGCGAGGAATGTAAGGGCTATGCCCGTATAAAGAACAACCCCGCGTTAGACGCGGGGATGTGTTTTTTAAGAAAACCGTTACAAAATCAATATATTGTAGTATAATAAATTGGTTATCTACATTATATATGGTGTGAGGATCAGATAATGGCACAGCAGACAGATAAAAACAGTACAAAAAGGGGACCTGGCAGACCGCCGGGGAGCAAAAATAAACCTAAGAATACATCAGCCGGTACATCGTCCGGCAAATCATCTTATTCGGGAAATCCTACGAAACAGGAAGTGCTGGATGAGATGAAGCGCAGGAGCGACCGCGAAAAGAGAAACAACGATGTGATCTGGAGCATCACATTGATTGCTGTCTCTCTTTTCCTGTTCTTTACAGTGGTTATGGACACTACAGGAAGCTTCGGGAGAACTATTCACGACATCTGCAACGGACTCTTCGGGATAATGGCGTTCGTGCTTCCTTTCCTTGTTCTGATTTTTGCTCTTCTGCTGCTGGCAGGCAAATTAAGCCATATCAATACGCGCACAGCTATTTTCAGTCTGCTTATTTTCATTAACATATGCGTTCTGAATTCATACAGATTTATCGATGCCAATGATGTAAGGTGCGGATTCAGGGATATCGTTGATTTTTATATTTACGGCCGGGACGGAAAAATGGGCGGCGTGATCGGCATGGAGATAGGCTCTATTCTTGCTAAGCTTTTCGGACTTCCGGGGCTGCTTATCATTTCCGTTACGGTCCTTATAATATCGGTTTTCATGGTAGCTAATTCTCCTATCTCAAGACTGGCCGGTAAAATCGGAACCAAATATGAAGAGAACAGGATTCTAAAAGAACTTGAAAACGATGAAAAGCGCCGTCTCAGTGATGATCAGATAAAAGCCGCAATTGCAGCAGATCCGTCGATATCGGCAGATCCTGCAGAGAAAAAACCGTTCTGGAAGTCAATAATCAGCGGCATAATGAGAGACGAAGAGCCTGCTGCTGGTCCGGCTCATGACATCCCGGCTCCGGCACCGTCGATCGATGACATACCAAAGCCGTTCGGAAGCAATGTCTCCGGGCGCGCAGATAATATGGACTATACCCAGATCATAAACACGCCGTCTCCTGCTGTAGACAAAAAACTGAACAGGGGAACACTGTTCGATAAGATGAAAAGCATTTTTGCAGGCATTGACAGTGAGACGGGTGAAAACATCACATCTGAGAGTTTAAAATCAGAGTCATCAGGAAAGACAGGACTCAACGGGGACCAGTCCAAGTCCAGAAATGTCTATTCTGACAGCAGAAACTTTGATTCTGACGATGAAGATTTCGGATATCCGGGGAGAAAACGCACTGCAGAAAAGAAGGCAGTCAGGACGGGAATGGGCCTTGGAGATCCTGACGAAATAGTGCATTCGGGGTCGTACGGGCTTGATGGCCACGATAAATCCGGAAACAAAGTGAAAACTACAGGTCTTGAGCCTGAAGGAGCTTCAAAACCTGCTGCTGTAAGCAGCGTTGCTGCAGCAAAGCCAAAAACTCCGGCAGCTAAGCCTGCAGCTCCAAAGCAGGAGACAGCGGCTCCGGTTTCTGCTGACGATGCTGCTATCTCAGCCGGATTCAATACAATGACTGAAGACATGTCCTATGAGCTGCCTCCGGTAAGTCTTCTTAAGAGAGACACAGGATCAAAACAGCTGATGAACGATGCCCAGCTTCAGGCACGTGCAGAACTCCTTGAGCAGACACTTAATGACTTCGGTGTTGAAGCCAGAGTGCTTAAGGTGACGCAGGGAGCTTCGGTTACAAGATATGAAGTGCAGCCTGCTACAGGCGTTAAAGTTGCAAGCATCACAAGACTGGCTGATGATATAGCTCTCAACCTGAGGGCAAAGAGCCTGCGTATCGAAGCTCCGATTCCGGGCAAAGCTGCTGTCGGTATCGAAGTCGAGAATGACAAACCGGCCCCTGTGCTGATACGAGATCTTATTGATTCAGACGAATTCAGAGAAGCTTCATCAATTGTAGAGTTTGTTGTCGGCAAGGATATTTCCGGAAACAACATCGTTGCAGACCTTCGTGACATGCCGCATCTGCTCATAGCCGGTGCGACCGGCTCCGGTAAGTCAGTCTGCATAAACTCTATAGTAACAAGCTTCCTTTATAAAGCAAGGCCTTCGGAGCTGAAGCTTATAATGATAGACCCTAAAGTGGTGGAACTCGGGAACTACAACGGTATTCCGCATATGCTCACGCCGGTAGTCACCGATCCGCGCAAAGCTGCAAGAGCTCTTGCTATCGCGGTTGAGGAGATGGATAAAAGGTACGAACTCTTCGCCGAGCATAATGTAAAGGACCTTAATTCCTACAATGAGCTCATGAGAGTAGATCACAGATACGCACACTGCAAGCCGCAGATCGTTATTATCATCGACGAGCTGGCTGACCTTATGATGGCATCGCCTTCTGAAGTAGAGAATTCGATCTGCAGGCTGGCTCAGAAGGCCAGAGCTGCAGGCATGCATCTGATCGTTGCTACACAGAGACCGTCTGTTGATGTAGTAACCGGTTTGATCAAAGCAAATATTCCTTCAAGGATAGCGTTCAGTGTTGCTTCGCAGTTCGACTCGCGTACTATCCTTGATATGGCCGGGGCAGAAAAGCTTCTCGGAAAGGGCGACATGCTGTTCTCACCTGTAGGATCAACGAAGCCTTACAGGGTGCAGGGCCCGTATATTTCTGAGAAAGAAATCGACAAGGTGATCAAATTTGTAAAGAAAGAGGGCGGAAACCCTGACTATGACGAAGAACTCAAAAACGCCATAGAGAATGCTGACAAGAGAACGAGCAAGGAGCCGCAGGATGAACTGACTGAGGACGCAATCGCCTTCATCTTCAAGTCAAAGCAGGCATCTGTATCGATGCTGCAGAGAAGGTTCCGTATTGGCTATAACAGAGCAGCAAGGATCATCGACGAAATAGAAGAAAAGGGCATAATCGGTCCTTCAGACGGATCAAGACCGCGTCAGCTGCTCATAAGTGAAGAAGAGTATTACGGCGGATATGAGGCAGAAGCAGAGCCTGAACCTGAACCTGAACCGGAGCCTGTAAAGGTGCAGAAAAATGAACCTGAGCAGGTTTATAAACCTGAACCGGAACCCGTGTATGTGCCCGAGACTGTACGTGAGCCTGAATATGAGATGGCTTCCGAGGATGACGGCATTCGTACATCCAGCGGACTGAGCACTACTCAGGCTATGGATTCCTTCAACTCTCTGCCGGAATCGGTACGCCGCATGATTATGGACGCAGACAGTGAAAGTGATTATTAATGATGAAAGTATTTATAGACACATACGGATGTGCAAAAAATGAATATGATTCTTCTGTCCTGGCAGCAGCTCTTGCTGATAAAGGATGCAGCATCGTATATGACACGCGTGAGGCTGATGTTGTCATACTGAACACGTGCGGGTTTATTGAAGATGCAAAAAAAGAGTCAATAGAGAGGATGTTCGACTTGATCGAATACCGCTGGAATAATCAGAAGATAATAGTCACGGGATGCCTTTCGGAACGCTATCACAAGGAACTGTCCGAAGAGATACCGGAAATAGACATGTTTTTCGGAGTCAATGACTATGACAGGATCCCTGACATCATACTTTCCGGTAATACTGATGATGAAAAGACTGATACATCATCAGACCGTGTAGGATGCACGCTGGACATGCTGCCTTACCGCAGACGCAAGTATGAAGTGTTCGACGCAGAGTACCGCTCTGAAACACTTCTGCATTACGGATATCTCAAGATAGCGGAAGGCTGCTACAACGCCTGCAGTTTCTGCGCTATCCCGATGATAAGAGGAACGTACAGATCCAAAAGCATCGAAGACTGCGTAAAAGAAGCAAAGGATATGGCTGAAGCAGGCATCAAAGAGCTTGTTCTGATAGCTCAGGATACATCACAGTATGGCCGTGATCTTTACGGAGAACCGCGCCTGCCGGAACTTCTGCACAGTCTTTGCGCCGTGGAAGGCATAGAATGGATCAGATTGATGTATGTTTACGATAATGGAATTACCGACGAATTAATTGAAACCATTGCAAACGAACCAAAAATCTGCAATTACATAGATATGCCTATCCAGCATGTATCTGACAGAGTTCTAAAGATGATGAGAAGGCGTTCAAGCGGCGACTCTATCAAAGAAGTGATAGGAAAGCTCAGAGAAAGAATACCTGACGTTCATATCAGAACTACGCTTCTTGTCGGTTTTCCGGGAGAAACCCAGGAAGATATCGACGAACTCATCAACTTTATAGATACATATGACATTGACAGGCTCGGGGCGTTTGCATTCTCAGACGAAGAGGGCACACCTTCATTCGATATGCCGGACAAGGTGCCTGAAGAAGAACGCAGGGCCAGACGCGATCTTGTGATGCAGCACCAGCAGGTGATCAGCGAGAAACTTAATGAACGCAAGATCGGCAAAGTCGTAGAAGTCATGATAGACAGATGCGTAGAGGTCGACTGTGAAGATATAGTAGAAGATTTTGACACTGCTGATGAGGAGACCCTCAGTAAAGTTCTTACACTCTACGAGGGGCGCACCAGATACGATGCTCCTGATATAGACTGCAGTGTATATTTCACATCAAAAAGCTGGGAATACAGCCCGGGAGATGTGGTCAAAGTTTTGATAACCGATACTTATGAATACGATCTGGAAGGAGTAGAAACAGAACAATGAATCTTCCAAACAAGCTAACGATAGCACGCATGATAGCAGTTCCGTTTTTCATAGCAGCATATCTGCTGGGATATAATCCGGCAGCGCTTATTATCTTTATCGCAGCATCAATAACAGATGCACTTGACGGCAAGATAGCGCGTTCTCAGAATCTCGTCACTAACTTCGGTAAGATCATGGATCCGCTGGCTGACAAGATACTTGTGTACTCTGCGCTTTGCCTCTTCATAGAGTCAGATATCATAAAAGCGTGGATGCTCATTCTTATACTCGCACGTGAATTCATAGTTGCGGGAATGAGAACAGTAGCTGCTTCCGAGGGTACTGTCCTTGCTGCCGGGATGTCCGGAAAGATAAAGACAGCTCTGCAGATGGTAGCCGTCATCGTATTCCTGTTTGCTCTTTGTCTTAACGAGGCAAAGGCTACAGTAATGATGATCGGCAATGTAATATTCTGGGCTTCACTTGTTATGACAGTTTATTCCGGATGCGAATACGTCTGGAAGAATCGCAGCGTATTCAGCATGTAGAAGGGAGAGCGGCTTGAAGACTTCCATTCTGGCTGTCGGTACCGAACTTCTTTTCGGTCAGACAGTAAATACCAATGCGACATTTCTGTCGGATAAGCTCAATCATATGGGATTCGATGTCATGTACCATTTTGTGGTAGGCGACAACCCTTTAAGATTGAAGGAAAAACTCTCCGAAGCTTTCCTGGATACCGACCTTGTCATTCTGACAGGAGGACTCGGACCGACTCAGGACGATCTTACAAAAGAAATGGTCTCAGAACTTATGGGCAGAGATCTTTATCTTGATGAGAAAGTCATGGAACAGCTAATGGGTTTTTTTGAAAAACGCGGAAGAAAAATGGCCGAGAACAATGTCAAACAGGCATTTCTTCCGGAAGGGTGCACACCGTTTTACAATGCATCCGGAACTGCACCCGGGTTTGCACTCAGTGTCGACGGCAAAACCGCTATATGCCTTCCGGGACCGCCGCGCGAGCTGAAGTGGCTCTGGGACAATGGAGTCAGGGCCTATCTCGAACAGTTCATGGACAAAAAGATGTTCTACCGCGTCATACGCACCATCGGCATCGGGGAATCCGACCTTGAAACACTCCTTATGCCTGTGATAGACGGACAGACAGATCCTACCGTTGCTACTTACGCAAAAGAGGGGGAATGCACTCTCCGTGTAGCATCGCAGAGAGATACCATCGAAGAAGCTGAAGCTGCAGTAGATGAAATGATTGAACGCATCGATGCGCTTGCCGGAGATTTCATTTACAGCTACGATGACGAAGAACTTAAAGAGGTCGTCGTCAGGATCCTTAAAGAAAAGGGCCTTAAGATCACTTCAGCCGAGTCATGCACGGGCGGACTGTTTCCGGCCGCGATTACAGATGTTGCCGGAGCTTCAGACGTGTTGTCCTCAGCGTATATTACATATTCCAATGAAAGCAAAATCAAGGAAGTGAATGTACCTGCTGAGCTTATAGACGAATACGGTGTAGTGAGCCCTCAGGTCGCAGAAGCCATGGCCAGAGGTGCACTGCAGCGCGCAGGAGCAGACATAGCTGTATCAGTAACAGGGTATGCGGGCCCTGAAGCAGATCCCGGACACAAAGCCGGTGAAGCTTACATCGGTTATGCGATGGGGGATCAGACAGGGCATTATGCAGTTAATACTTCGAGAAATGAACGCAAGTGGAACCGCAACTATATCCTGCTGAGGATGCTGCGTGCAGTATACTTGCTTATACGATAAGAATGGTCCGGTACAGTAAAAAAGTGCCGGGAACAATAAAAAGGTCAATAAATGTCAGCTTCGGAGCTTCTGCTGTTAGACAGGACGAAGCTGCTGAAAATATAATATTGACAGAACAGATTTATCGCAGTATCATCAATACGAACAAGTGTTCTTATAATTATAACGGAGGCAATATGGCAGTTCAGAATGCAGGAAGCGCAGAAAGCGCAGCAAAAGAAAAAGCTTTACAGCAGGCGCTCGATCAGATACAGAAGCAATACGGCAAGGGCGCGATAATGAGACTAGGTGAGTCCGGCCCTGTAAGCAATATAGACGTTATTTCCACCGGTTCGGTAAGTCTCGACTTCGCGACAGGCGTAGGGGGTTATCCAAAGGGAAGGATCATAGAGATATATGGTCCGGAGTCTTCCGGAAAAACGACACTTACGCTTCATGCAATAGCTGAGGCTCAGCGGAACGGAGGGCAGGCAGCGTTTATCGATGCGGAGCATGCTCTGGATCCTGTATATGCAAGAAACCTCGGCGTAAATGTTGATGAGCTCCTTGTGTCGCAGCCTGATACCGGAGAACAGGCGCTTGAGATCTGCGAGATGCTTACAAGAAGCGGTGCGGTGGATATTATTGTAATAGACTCTGTTGCGGCACTGGTACCAAAAGCAGAGATCCAGGGAGATATGGGTGATTCCCATGTAGGTCTTCAGGCAAGACTGATGTCACAGGCTCTCCGTAAGATCGCCGGTGCAATCAACAGAACAAGCACATGCGTTATCTTCATCAATCAGCTCAGAGAAAAAATCGGCGTAATGTTCGGAAATCCGGAAACGACCACAGGCGGACGTGCTCTTAAATTCTATGCATCTATGAGACTTGATGTCAGGAAGATCGATACTATCAAAAAGGGTGAAGAAGTTCTCGGAAACCGTACAAGAGTAAAGATCGTAAAGAATAAAGTAGCGCCTCCGTTCAGAAAGGCTGAATTTGACATAATGTACGGAACAGGAATCTCACTTTCAGGCGATATCCTCGATCTGGCTTCGGATGTTGGCATAATCGATAAGTCAGGATCATGGTACAGCTATAAAAATGAGAGGATAGGCCAGGGCAGGGAGAACGTCAAAGGATATCTTGAAGCTAATCCTGACGTCCTTGAAGAGATCCGCGGCAAACTTATGAATCATCTCATGGGGACAGATGACGAAGGCCTTAAGGTAGATGAAGACGGAGTAGTGATTGAATAGCATGGAACGCTTTACCGGAAGACCTACAGATATAACGAATAGATCTGAAAAGGAGATGAAAGTATATGATTTCCTCGATGATCTGGGGATAGAGTATAACAGGATTGACCATGCACCTGCATTCGGATCGGAAGTAGAACTATGCAGGGAGATTGAAGAAACTCTGGGTGCTGAAATTTGTAAAAACCTGTTTCTTGCAAACCGTCAGCGCACAAAGTTCTACATGCTGATGATACCTGAAGAGAAAGTGTTCCGGAGCAGCGACATTTCGAAGCAGGCAGGAAGCTCCAGGCTGCATTTCGCAGAATCCGAATACATGGAGGAAATGATTGGATGCCTGCCTGGTTCTGCCAGTGTCATGGGACTGATCAATGATACTGAACACAAGGTGCAGCTTCTTGTTGATGAAGATGTGATCAATGCAGAGTATGTAGGCTGTCATCCTTGTATAAACACTTCCAGCCTCAGAATAAGATCCGGAGACATTTTCGACAAGTTTATTAAAGCAACGGGTCACGATCTGATAATTGTGCACGCCGAATAATTAAAAAAAATAAAATTCCTTCTTGACCTTGCAATCGCAATGTAGTATCATTTTTTGCGGTTAACCGCGCGGAGCGGGTTTTTTAAGCGTAGCACCCAAACTCCGGCGAGTCTGGTTTAAGGAGGAATTTGATATTATGTATGCTATCATCAAGACAGGTGGCAAGCAGTACAGAGTACAGCAGGGAGACGAGCTCAGAGTTGAGAAGCTCGTTGCTAACGTAGGCGACAAAGTCGTTTTCGATGAAGTAGTAGCTGTAGGCGGTGACAAGCTTGTCGTCGGCACACCATTCGTAGAGGGATATGCAGTAGAAGCTGAGGTCCTCGAGCAGGGCAAAGCTGATAAGGTAATCATCTACAAGTACAAGGCAAAGAAGGATTACAGACGTAAAAACGGTCACAGACAGCCATATACGCTGGTAAAGGTAACCGGTATCGGCGCTTCCGCCAAGAAGGCAGAGAAGGCCGCTAAGGCTGAGGAGCCTGCAAAGGAAGAAGAAAAGGCTGCACCAAAGGTCAGCGCTTCAATGAAGAAAGACGAGCTTCTGGCAGTTGCAAAAGAGATGGGCGTTAATGTAGACGCTAAGGCTACAAAGGCTGACATCATCGCTGCTATCGAGGCTAAGTAATTTAGAGGAGGAAGCAAGATGTCAAGTAAAAAAGGAGTAGGAAGTTCCAAGAACGGCAGAGACTCCGAGGCGAAAAGACTTGGACTCAAGGTAGGTGCCGGTGAATATGTAAGCGCAGGAAGCAT